>DATGXB010000060.1:0-3185 GCA_035299225.1 Nostocaceae cyanobacterium
AGCGGAATCAAGATATCTTTGACTATTTTTGGGAATGTTGGTAGAATCATGTTTATTTTTAAAATTTCGATATTTAGCCCAAAGTATACTATATTTTGGGCTATTTTTCTAGTATGTTTCTTAACATTCAACACTTCTGGGTTTAATGATATTCTCAGAACGGAAGAAACGGCAACAATTAAAATAATCGCAGAAGCTTTAGCAAAAAGTTATGTCAATCTGGATAGAGAGCTAAGGCGATCCTATGACAAATACAATCAACTAGATTTAACAAGTTTCCAAAGGGCAACTTTGTTAAATAGTGAAATAGAATCAATGCTGAATCTACTACCAAAACCAGTAATAGATTCATTAGAACAACCTGTAGTTAATTTGATTCAATTAGCAACAAATAACAGCAATTCCCTAGCACAATCTCTCATTAGCACTTTAAATCCTGAAAGTATTATTATACCGTCTACAGTACCAATCGAGGCAGTAAGAAATTCTGCCAATAACGCAATGTTATGGTTGTCGGGAACAACTACAGAGTTTAAAATTACAGCTAAAAAAGTAATTGCCCAAGGAATAGCACAAAATAAAGGTGTTGCTTGGACTACAAGTGTTCTCAAAAAAAATCTAGGAACATCACAAAAAAATGCAGAAACAATTGTGAGAACTGCAACTTTACAAGCAACTGATGAATCTACAAAAGAAGTTTATGAATCTAACAACATTGGGTATGCACAAAGAGTATCAGCAGAGGATGAAAACGTTTGTGGCATTTGTTCATTAAGGGCAGGCAATATTTATAAACTCAACGAAACGTCGGGAATATTACACTATCGTTGCCGATGTTATTTGATGCCCATACTACCAGAGTGGATTAAAGCTGGATTAGTTGATTTGGAATGGACAATTCAACATCATGAGCAAACCTTAGCGATCGCTACTTCACCCCCAAATTACGGAATTGCCCAATTTGAAAGGCAACTGGGTTTCCCGTCTCCCCCTCAACCTGTTTGGACTCCCAGAGGGGGATTTTTAGACGAGGAATTTTCCAGGCGAAGTAACTGATGCTGCTATTCAACCTAGATCAGTTGATTTCCTGCTGTAAATAGGTGATCGCCTACGCTGGGCGTTTCGCCATCGCCTACGGTGGGCGTTCCGCTATCGCACCTTTTGTAAATATTTACATAAGGTTGGAGAGCTATAGATTAAGTTTTTATTGGCATATTTCTGAAAAGTTTTACATAAAGCATTTGAATAAAAATTCTATTTCAATTATTGACTTAATAAAATTAGTAATTTATTATTTAATATCCAATATTACCAGCAATAATAATTAGCAACTATGGTAAAAGATATCCAATGGATTCAGCTAAACTCAACTTCATGGACAGCTAGGCTTGGTGAATTGATTTGTCTGAATGTGTATCATATTCATGGAAAGTTTAAGGCTGTAGTGCAGGGTTGTGGACAACCAATCACCAGCGAAAATATTGCTGATTTAGCAATAGCTAAATTAGTAGCACAAAATTTATTAGAGCAAGAAATTGAAAGATTTTATATTCCCCATAGTATCTGCGATAAAATCTTACAAATCCTTGATGGGTATCCCAAAGGCTTATTAGTGTTAGATATAGCTCATGCAATGGGGTATTGGAATAGTTCTGCATTGGGCGGCTATATGCGATCGCTCGTAGATCAAGAATTGGTTCTGAAGATTCCCTTAACAAAGGAAGAAAAAAGCTCACGCCGATCACCTGGAAAGAAACCACAGTTCAAGTTTATGTTAGCTAAATTTTACCAGCCAGATATGAAAGCAGCGGCTTAACTTCATCGCCTCAAATGGTGCTGACCATAAAAAGTAAGGTAGCTAATATGCTACCTTCAGAACTATTGTACTAACATAGCTAATGCTTGTCTATGAGTTTTTCCGATGTTCCTTAGCTGTTGATAAACCATTCTTTTACTAGGTGGTATCTGCTGTTCCAGTTTTCGGGTTATGTAGGGTGTAATACCCTCAAGAATTTCTGTTATTTCTTGGGGAATTATCCCTTTCCCTAGCATCCCAATTCTTTGGCTATTACTGATATTAATCCTATCGCCTTTTGCGGTGATGCCTTGGGCAGTGGAATCTATTGGCCAGCCCATTAATTGTTCTGCTTCTTGGGGTGTAATTGGCCTTTCAATAGCATTTTCTCTAATTCGGTAAGCGCCTGTTCCCCCTAATTTACCTTTTTTATCAGTATTGCCTACACCTCTGAGGGTTGGGGCATCTGCACCCAGTTCGGCGGGGTAAACGCGATCACCTCCAGGTGATCTGTAAACTACAGCAAAAGTATTCGGGTGTGAAGCATTACTACGTCCTAGTTTATGGGTGTTAGCTCGTAGTGTGTAAGCATTTTCTAATACCTGACCTGTGTAGGAATTGATGCCGATGCCACCGTTAAAAATTTCAACCAGTGATTTTTTATAGGAGCGGGGAATTGTTGCCCTCACTTCCCCAGTAATCACCAACGATATATAGACGTTCTCGGTTTTGGGGGACGTGGCGATTTCCGTTTCGTACTTGCCAGGTAGTACAATACCCCAACGCTGTAAACGAGTATATGACTTGCCGAAAATCCTCTCCATTGTTACTTGAGAGGAGTCCTTTAACGTTTTCAAATATGAAATATTCAGGGTTGTGGAGCTCCAAACATCGGAGGTATTCAAAAAACAGGCTGCCATGAATTCCAGCAAGTCCTGATCTATTACCGGATAAGCTGAAATTTTGGCAAGGGCTTCCACCAATGAGGATATTAGGGGTTGGGAGACTGAGGATAAATTCATCACTGAGTTCTCTGATGTCTGCTTCAATGAGCAAGACATCAGGGAACCTGGCGCGGTAGACTGCACAGGCTGAGGGATTGTTTTCGATTGCCCACAGGGGTTTGTACCCTGCTCTAATTGCTGCGTCTGTGTCACCTCCTCCCTCGCAGAAGGGGTGGGCTGTGGTGATGGGGGTAATGATTGACATTGAGGTGGGGTGTTGGAAGATTTTTCAAGAGGCAGTTCTAAATCTAAGAGGATGTTTTAAAAGTAAAAGGTAGTAAAAAATCATGCCAATCGTCTGACCATAATGCGAATCATGGCAATGTAAATAAAAGTCTCTGTAGTTTCGGGTAATCGTTCATAATCTTTGCTCAAACGCCGACACC
>DATGXB010000061.1:0-15985 GCA_035299225.1 Nostocaceae cyanobacterium
TGGATTACGGTTTCTTAATTTGGCGATATGACACTGTAGTTTTGTACAACTTAAATGTTTACCCCACATTCGATAATAACGACGATGTAGAGCAATACAATGGTTATAGATGACCCCGGCGATGTTAATCATGCGCTTGAGATATCTATTTCTTTTATGTTCGTACAGTTTAAACTTCAGTGTTTTCATGCCAATATTATAGCATAAGTCAACGGCTTTGAATCTAACAATGAGACAGTGTTGCTAAGTAAAGCCGTCCTAGAAGGACGGGGCTTTAAACCCAGTTTTTGTGGTAAAATGAGGTAATCAAGCAACCTGTAATTTTACTCTGACCTCTAAATTTTGGCTTCTGAAAATCTGATTTATTTAAACATAAACTGTTTTTGAGCAAATTGACTACAAGTATCCAGTCTCTTTGCTAAATCTTTATTGCTTTACTACCTCTGTTTAAAGATTGTGAAAAACACGTTACAAAATGTATCTATATATACATTTTTTTTGTTTGATTTCTAAAACAATCAACATACACCTTGAATGTATATATTCATCATCTTTGTCTGTAGTAACAACTGTTTGTAAAGTTCACAATACTGAAAAATCAAGGAAAAATTAACTATGGAAAGCATCTGGCTGGTTTACTTTTGTGACAAGCAAAAAGGCAATTAACTGCCAATTATCTAGATAAATAAAGCTGTGATCTAAATCACTATAGATTAGATGTTCAGATCACTTTTTATACCGATGTTAGTCATAGATAATGTATAACAATTACTATCGGTCTACACACTTATGAAAACTAGATGTGTCATTCGTCAATTAGTAGAAAAAGCTCTGTATATCAAAAAATTAACCCCAGAAATAGAGAATGAAATCAACTCGGAACTGACAAAATTAGGCTACATATCTGATGTGGACTATGAAGCCCTAGAATTGTTAATGGCAGAGATGGATGCTGGTCGAGTACAACTAGTTTCTAGCCTGGGATAATTATATTCTCGTAAACAGGAGGAAAGAAGACTAAAAAGCCAACACTTTTTAGCAATCATCATCATGTTATTCAATCAAACTCATAAGTTTTCACTATGGAAGCTCAACTTTGCAGTGTTATATCAGTATATGAGTTGCTATACTCAGATGATTATTTAACTGATTAAATTATTGTTAAATTTGGCATTCATGCTGTGTAATCAGCTTGTAAGTTCACGGTTCTGTGATTTGTTGATGTGCTTGCCAAGCTTGATAAATAAAATCATGAAGTTGTTGCTGTGCAAGAGAGTTATATTCTGTTTTAGGCTCTTTGGGTAAAATTTCAGCCAATAGAGTGATGACTTCGGTATCTAATGCTGGGCGAAATAAATTTATTGGCCAAAAAAGATCAGACGCATTGCGTAAATCGGTTACTAATGTTGGTTCAGAGGTAGAATTAACCATTAATAATGGACGTACCCAACACAGTTGACGCTCTACTACAACTTGAATAACTTCTGCATAAAGATTTGTGTTGTTGTAATCTAAAGACACAATTTGTCCCGGTTGAAAGCGGAGACTAGTATCCATAATCATGTAGCGAGAGTAGGGGCAATTATTGTGTTAATTTCTTTGCTGATGATAAGCATAAATAATATTATCATAGGCAAACAGAAAATAAAATTTTATGTAAAATTTAGTCTAGCATATCTATCTCAATCTATCTGCTTTGAGCTATGTAGACGTATAGTAGCTTCTCCAGGGGCTAAAACAGGTAAATTTTAACCCGATACTATGAACAATGGTCAAGCAGCAAATTTTTTGATCTCTGAGAATTGATACAGAATAATGTTATAAAATTTAAGTTAATAACTGTTAAGCGATCGCAAAGCAGTAAATTTGTTGTAGTACATCAACGATAGAAGAGCAAAGAGCAGTGTCAGTCGAAACTATAGAAAAGCCCTCTACAACCCGCAAGCTCGCGCCTCGTTATCGCGTTTTGCTCCATAACGACGACTACAACTCTATGGAGTATGTAGTTCAGGCACTATTAACCACTGTACCCAGCTTGACTCAACCCCAAGCTGTGAGCATTATGATGGAAGCCCATACAAATGGGTTAGCCTTAGTGATTACTTGCGCTCAGGAACACGCTGAGTTTTATTGTGAAACTTTAAAAAGTCATGGCTTAACTAGCACCATTGAGCCGGAAGAATGAAAAGGGAGATGAGGAGGATAAGGGGAAAATAATTTTCCTATTTTTCCTTTTCCCTACACTCTACATTTGTCATTAGTCATAAGCTATGCTAATAAAGAATTGACTAATGATAAATTATTCATATAATATGCAGAACAATCTACTTTATTTGCGCCAACTCCCTGCCCCGTTGAGGGTAGTTTGTTTTATTTTCTGTTTGTTGTTGATATGGTTGCCTTTTGCTGTACCCATATACTTACTAATAGCTGATAGTAATTTAGTGAGTATAATCACTTTAATAATTCTCTATACAGAATTTATTATCTTACTCAAATTATGGGGTAAATTTCTTTATCAAGAACCCCGAATACTGAGTCATTATGGATTAGATTTTACGCGGCTCAACGGTGTAGATTTATTACGGGGTTTAGCTATTGGGCTAATTAGTGTATTAGTTCTATTTGGTTTAGAGGGTTTATTAGGTTGGTTAGAATGGCGACCAGCTCCTGCTTTTTTAATGCAGATAATTTTAGAAGGTTTATTAGTAGGTGTAGGAATAGGTTTTGCTGAGGAATTATTATTTCGGGGTTGGTTGTTAGATGAGTTGCAGCGAGATTATAGTCAGAGGATAGCTACGGGAGTTAATGCTGCTTTATTTGCCATAGCACATTTTATTAAACCTTTAGCAGCAATTCTTCACACTTTACCACAATTTCCGGCTTTATTTCTATTAGGCTTAACGCAGGTATGGGCTAAAAACTGGAGGAGGGGACGTTTAGGTTTACCAATTGGTTTACACGCAGGTTTAGTTTGGGGTTATTATATTGTAAATGTGGGAGAATTAGCGGTCTATTCTGATCAAGTTCCTGAATGGGTGACAGGTTTAAATAATAATCCCCTACAAGGTATGATGGGAGTAATGTTAATGGGTATGCTGGCTGGGTGGATGTGGAGAAATAGCCAGAAGAGGTAATTTAAAAAAGATGAAACTTAATCAAAGTTTGAGAGAATAATGGTAGTTCCTTCTTTGTTCTGATAGTGAGGCAGAGCCTCATGGACGGCATTCCTAGTTGTAAGGTGTGTTAGCACAGAGAGTACAACACTTTTAGCCTCTATTTTCATTGGATGGTGCGTTAGACTACGTTAACGCACCCTACGAAATTGGATCATTTATTTTTTGGTGTGTTCTTATAGATTTTTTGTGAAAGAATGATGAGAAAATGTTTTATTTTTGGTTTAGTGTTGATAATTTGGTTTTTAATAAGTTCGCCGGCTTTGGCTGTGGTTTGTCGTCATTATGAGGGGCAAGAGATTTGCATTTTGAGTATTAAACGGAGTGTGAAAAAATATTGGGAATACCGGGCGGCGGTAAGTTTGGATGGTGTAGAACAGCCTGTTGAGGTTTATAATTGTCGGGGTAAATTTACAATTCAAAAAGATGGTCAAGTGGTGCAGTTTACTAAAAATAGTCCTGGGACAATGATTTGCAGTTTTTTCAAAGACAGGCGGGTTGTACCTCCTAATTTATAATATTTGAATTTCTAAATTTAGAGATTTTATGTTTTTAAAAACTGATTTAATTTTTGGTTTTGCTAGTTGTAAAAACGCACCACATAATGAATAGAGTAAATCCTAAATAACCAAATACTGTGATCCATTCTTGATAACGGTTAATTATCTCATTCATGTCAGTGATAATGATGATTTATTTGGTTGTGGTTGCTAATGTTGTACCAATTAAACAGGCTTGTTCTAAATTTACGCCGTGAAAATTTGCGCCTTCTAGTTCGGCACAAAGTAAATTTGCTCCTGTGAAATTTGCTCCTGCTAAGTTTGCCCCCCGTAGGTCGGCTTCTTCTAAGTTTGCTTCACTTAATAATGCACCCTGGAGATCAGCACGGCTTAAGTTGGCTCCTTTGAGGTTGGCATTGGTGAGGTTGACACCGCGTAAGTCAGCATCGCGTAGGTCTACACCTTGGAGGTTGACACCCATTAAGTTTGCACCGCTTAAAAAAGCTGCTGTTAGGGTGGCATCGCTGAGAGTTGCACCCATGAGGTTTGCACCCCGGAGGTTACTACCCCGCAGGTCAGCCCCGGTTAAGTCAGCTTGCATGAGGTTTGCACCCATTAAGTTTGCTCTTAAGTCTGTTTGTTTAAGAGTTGCACCCATGAGGTTAGCACCTTCTAGGTGTCCTCCTTCGAGTTGAGAACCTGTGAAGTCTGTACCAACTAAAGTAGCGCCGGCGAGGTTAATACGAGTTAGGTTAAGTTGGGTGAGTTCTTCGTCTTCTAGGTTTACGCCTGGAAGTTGTTTGAGTTTTCCGGTTTTAATGGCTTCTATATTCATTGATAGGTTTTACTTTCATGTTTGGTTTGGTTGTGGGTGTGCCAACGGGAATCAAGTAACCAAATACTACTGCTGATTTTGGGTGTCATTACGGGTAATTCTAGCCCTTGATGTAAACCCATAACTAATAAGTTGAGGGTATCTACTAGCTGGGGGTCAAAGCGGGTGGCTTGTAGTTGTTGACATTGGGCTAGGGCTTGGGTAAGAATTTCTTGACGGTTTTGGCTAGAGGTTTTCTGTTGGTTAATTTGGGCTTGGAAGTAGGCAACTAAGGCTAAAATTCTTGATTCTAGGGGTATGTCTTGACCTGCTAAACTGGCGGGTTTGCCTGTGCCGTTCCACCATTCGCTTTGATGGGTGATAATTTGGGCGACGGCGCGGAGTTGGGGCATGGTGCGTAATGCTTGGGCTCCGGGGATAAGGGGACAACTGGGGGGGGTGTCGGTTGGTGTGGGGGGCTGGGTTTCTGTTGGTTGTAAGGGGTCAATACGATGTAATAGACCTGCTAGGCGTAGTCTTTTGAGTTGCCAGGCGGGGAGGTCTAATAATTGTCCCATAGTTTCGGCGATCGCTACTACTTCCGCAGCTGCCATAGGATTGGTTAAGTCTGCTAAATCTAACACTTGTGCCATGCGTAAAAATGCTTGGACTTCGTTAGATACCAAATTGCTATCTAGGTCTTGGTGACGGAGTGCGACGGGTATGGCTATTTGTGATTGCCCTGTTTGTAGGTAATTAACGACACGGGAAACTACGGTGCTAATGTCTTGGGGTGCGGCTATTTTGGGTTGGATGTTTTGTTTGAGTTGGTGGAGTTTGGCTGCTAGTTGGGGGTGATATTGTTGAATGTGAGCGATCGCTAATTCTGCTGTTTGTTCAACTAACTCCGGTTCAAATGTCCACAACCCATAAAATTTGCGCTCTAAATCTGATTTTGGTAGCCCCATACTCCCATAGTCAGCCGCCGATAACTCTTGACAAATTACCATAGCTGTGTATTCAGATGACAAAATAATTAAATGCCACTCTTGGGCTACTGGGTCATCTGTATTTAAAGCTACTATATTCACATTGGCTAGTTGACTGGTGGGATGTTCAGCAAAACCACTATCAGCCGCCGCCATAATCACCACTTCTTGACTATGATTAGCTATATCTGCATATCTATCAGCTTCTTGTAAATACCATTTACCTTGTTGAAAAGCGGTAATTACTAAAGGCTGACCATGATGAGCTAAAATATGATCTTCTAAAGCATGACACAGAGAAACCAGAGTGTTTTTATAATACACTCCAAAGCGGATAGGTCTGCTACTATGGCGGTGAGACGTTTCCAGTTGTTGTAAAACTGAACCTACTAGCATGGGGTTTATTCGAGTAGCTCTTTATAGTAGCCTATAGCAAAAGGGGAAATATAGGAAAGACTTTTTTGTCAAGATTTGTAATTATCTCTCAAACCTCATTGGGTTTTGAAATAAGTTTGGGATGATTAAAGACGAAAAAATCAACCCAGGAATAATCTTTTCCTCCCTAAGAAAAAAGAACAAGGGTTAAAGGCTTTTATTGTCCCTTTACCCTTCCCTTTTTACCCTGAATTGAATTTGATTAAGCAACACCAGCTAGTTGCTTATTTGGCTTTTCTATTGGTGCGGAAAGTGCTTCCTCTAAGTCAGCACAACCTAATTTTTCTTCGAGAATTTTCATTACTTCCCGACCAAAATCATTGGGGTTTTGTCGCCAAGCTTGTAAACAAACTTCCCCAAAGAAAGAACCTAGAGGTTCAGGATTCCATAAAAGTTTTTTAGCTGTCCAAGGCATTAAACTCATAGGATTATATCCTGGTTGCAGAATACCTTCTTGCAGGGCATATTCTTCTAGGTGGGTGTGGGGTTGGAGTCCAATGAAAAAAATTGCAGGTTCAACTTTATCAGCCCCAAAAATCTTTTCTAGTTCCCGATGATAAGCAACAGTTTGGCGGATAGTTTCTGGTCTTTCATCAATTACATTAAATGAGTAATTGACAGAAACTAAATCATTGAAACCGGCAGCTTTTAAATCTCGACAATTTTGTAAAACTGTCCGTAGGTTGTAACCCATTCGCATTTTGCGGACAAGTTCTTGAGAACCGCTAGTAATACCGATTTCAAAATAATTCATTCCCGTTTTGGCCATTAACTCACACAATTGGGGTGTTAAGTTATCGGCGCGAATATAAGCAGCCCAGTGAATATCTGTCATTCCAGAATCAACAATTTTCTGGAGTAGTTCTACAGCGTCATCAATAAATTTACGTGCAGGAATAAATTGAGCATCAGTAAACCAGAAATTCCGCACACCACGATTATACAATTGCCGGATTTCTGCCACAACTTCATCAGCTGGGTTAATTCTTACCTGCTTACCTTCTACAACGGTGTAAACACAATAACAGCAGTTATGAGGACAACCGCGTTTAGTTTGCACACCAATGTAAAAGTCTTGTGCTTGCAGGTAATAATTAAATTCTGGCCAGATGGTTTCAATGTAATCGTAATTACAGGCGGTTTTTTCTAAAGCTGTGGGCTGTTCATGAATTAAACGTTGTCTGGGTTGATTTTCTCCCACTACATAACAACGTTCATCCCGAAATTCTTGATTGCTTAATAGTTTAGTGAGTAATGTTTCTCCCTCACCGACAGAAACAATTGTTCTTGGGGGTAAACTTTTACCTAATTGCTCATAAAATACACTAACTGCACCACCGCCAACAATTGCTCTGGCTTGGGATTGATATTTTTGAGCGCGTTTTAAACCCCGTTTAATTAATCCCAAATTGCGCCACAATTCAAAATAATAAGCGAGGAAAATGCGTAACCCACCTAATGCACCCCGTAATTTGATCAAGGGGTTTTTGGCGTAGTAAAATTCAAAGGCATTTTGCAGAGGGTTGCCACCACGTCCCCCAACAGGGGCATAAATTTGAATGTCTCGCCAGGAAAATACTAACAAAGTGGGTTGAAATTCATCAATACAGCGATCTAGGGCTGAACCATAATCTAAAGGTGGTACTGTTCCCAGATCAAAAATACGCTGTTCGATGTTGGGAAATAATTTGTGGACGTGATCTGAGAGGTAAACAACCCCAATGGGAAAGATGGGGTTACAGGGAAGGCGAACGTAGAGGATTTTATTTTCGTTCATAAGCGGTTTAACTGCCATCTTGCCGGTTGCGAGGGGAAGGTATTAACCAAATTTTCTCCTTGACATCTTCACTAATTAATGATAATAGCGAATCTGTGATCAGGAAAATTGGTCAATTATGAATATTTTTGGTTATCAATAGAGAGTGTTGAAGAAAAAATTTGTTATATATCTTTAAGATAACATTGACCTTGATGCTTGAGTTGATTGTTTTAATGATTATTTTCTGCCATTCATCGTCAGATAGATGTCACCACCGAGCTCTAGCTTGAGCAACGAGAAAGACAGAGGGATCATTGCTAGATTCTTAATGCTCAACAATGATTAAAATTCAGTTATGGTTGTTTTGTCAGAAAAAAATAACAAAAACTTTTATTTATAATGTATAATTTTCCCAAGTGCAGAAATATTTACAAAAATTTTAGAGTTAGACACAACTTTAGATAGAAATAATGCAGAAATTTTCAGTTGGTAGTCGCAGTTACAGCAATTGGGGATCACCCGATGTTAGTTTTGCTAATGTAATGTAGAATTGTGGCGTAAAAGCTCCTCAGCAGTTATGGCTCAAATATTAGATCCTCTACCACCGGAGCATTCGGGGAAATTTCTCTGTTGCTACGTAAATGCCACGAGTAAAATCCAGGTGGCTCGCATCTCCAACATACCCAATTGGTATTTTGAGAGAGTTGTCTTTCCCGGACAAAGGCTAGTCTTTGAAGCCCCGAAAGAGGCTCAAATGGAGATTCATACAGGGATGATGGCTAGTGCGATTATATCGGATACAATTCCATGCGATCGCCTGGCCATCAGTGAATCTAGTAATGATGTTGAGTTTGATACAGGCTCAACACCACAAACAGACTCAGTTAACACTTCTGTCATTAATACAAAGCTTGGAGATACTACCAAACCCTTACAAATTGTCGGATTAGCATCTGTTGATTAATAAAAGAATTTTAATAATTGATAGATTGATAGGTTGCTGATTATGGCAACCTTTTTTATTACAGCAGGGAACAGGGAATAGGGAAAGATTAAATGTTTTTTGACATTTTACTTAGGGTTATTGTATAATAGCTTAAACCCAGTTGCTAGTTATGTAGTTAAAGGTAGTAATAGGTAATTAATGCTCGGTAATAAGTGATGAAATCCCTGTTTTCATCCTGTAAATCCTTAAATCCCGGACATCCTGATTCAGACATTTTCTTTCTACGGTAATTATTATTCAAAAATATTATTTCATCTGATAGAAGTTTAAGTTTTAATTGTTTAATTTTTAATTATTATGCATCTTCCTTCTTTTCTCTGGTTGTGGAAAATTGCTGCTTGGTCAATGGGTTTATCATTAGCAGCTTATGTATTTTTAGGGGTGTCTGGGGTGTGGATGTGGAGGGGGAGAAGGACAAGAGAGAGGGAAAGAATAGGAATAGTGCGAAGCCTACATTTAATCATGGGTATAACAATGGCTAGTTTAGTATTGTTATTGTCAGGAATTGGCATTGTTGGCACTTTAGGACACTTCGGAAATTTAGGACACTCCCCACATTTAGCCGCAGGAATCATCACAGTAATATTAGTTTTAGCTTCGGTTTTTAGTGCATTGCAAATCAGCACAGGTAAACCTTGGGCTAGACCCGTACATATTACCATTAATGTTATTTTGTTTGCTGGCTTTGCTTGGGTTTCCCTCACCGGCTGGACAGTCGTACAAAAATATTTACCCTAATATTTACCCTGAAAATTAAATCAAAATATTTAACTATAGGATTCCTGTTTGATTTTTGAAAAATACTGAGGTGGGCATTTTCTAAAATTTTCCGCTTCTATTCAGTATTTTACCCAAAAATGCCCACCCTACACATACTTGAAAATGAAATCAAAACATCTCACTATCTTCTTACCAAGGACTACCAATAACATTAAAAGCAGCCCAATAATAAGGATGGGAAAGGTCGCTTTTTAAATATGTCACTAACTCAGGTGGAACAGGAATTTTACCTTCAGAAAATACAAACTCATTTCCGTCTAACCGCACCTGTTTTTTAATCATCGCAATTTGTGCTTGTCGCAGTGCTTCAGCCTTAATCGGAGCTTTTTTCAACTGATTATAAAACTCCGTCATCAAACCAAACGTACCAGAATCAGAAACATACCACAAACTAGCTACAGCTGACCTGACTCCACTTTTAACAGCCAAACCAGCAAAACCTAATTCCGCTTCTTCATCTCCCACTGCTGACCGACAAGCGCTTAATACCAATAATTCTACAGGTGGGTTATTCCAGCCTAATTGTTCTATTTGAGATAATGGTAATTTATCATTATATAACTGAATATAAGGTTGTTTATTATTTGCAGCATTTCTGCTCGGAAAATCTGCATGAGTTGCTAAATGAATAATCGGATAAGATTTAATAGAGCGTTGTTTTTTCAAATTATTGAGAGTAAATTCTTGATTGAGGAAAGATTGACCTCTTAACTTTTTGGTAATAGTATTCAATTCTATAGGAACAGCGCGTAATTCTGTCTGTTGTTGGTCTGGAGTGAATGTAGCTGCACCCATAGCTAAAACTTCAGCATTTTTCAAATCTTGATATTCCGTATCTGTCAAACTAAAACTAGGAATTAATGCCAAACTATATTTTTCAATCAAAAACTTCTCCCCATCATGTAAAGCCGCAATAGGAAGGGATCTTAAACCTTCATCCATCACAAACATTAAATTATTAATGCCTTGTTTTTGTAATTCTGCTTCCCTTGGTGCTATCAATAATTGATATAATTTTTGAGAACTTCTTAAATAGCTAGTAGTCTTAGTCAGATCCGGATCAGTAACTTCGGATCTTAGTGTTCTAACAATAGACATTACTTGTTTTCTAGTTGTACCTTCTACCACTTGATAAATAGGTAAACCCTCGGCAGTCACCACACCTATACATAATACATCACTATCTTGAACTACTCGTATACTTCCAGATGAGCTAGTACAATTTTGGTTAGCAAAATTGATATAAATTAAAGCAGATTTAACCCCTGTAATTTCTTGGTTTTTGCGGAGAGTAGTTTGCATATTTTCAACTGTCTTTCTAGCTCTATTGGATAAGCCTAAGAGAGAAGTATATTCTTGAGTAATAGTTTCTTCTAATTGATTTATAGCTTGTTGTTCGGTTAGTACAGTATCATTATTAGTAGATGTAAATAATGTATCTCCCAATTCTTGTTCTATAGCTTCTTGGTTAGGAGTATTAAAACTATTTAATTCTATAGGTTCTACAATTCTTGTAGGTGTAGGTGTAGGTGTAGGTGTAGGTGTAGATATTGGTGTAGGTGTTGTTGGTTCTACAAATGGCGAATTAATGGTAATATTGCCTTGGGTATAACTGCCTAAAATAGATTTATTTGGCTCAATAATATTATTAAAATCGCTGACAATTGCCCCCGCAGTACCGCTAATTGAAGCATCTCCAACTGTTAAAATATCATTAGCATGATTAATAGTAATTGCACCGCTACCAGTTCCCCCAGTGGTAGAAATACTAGCATTAATACCATTTTGATCTGTGAAAGTTCCCGTCGCTTGGAAATTCCTTCTAGTAGTAATATTCACATCACCACCTTTTCCAGCAGTTCCACCTTGAGAATTAATAGACGTGAGAACAATATCATTATCTGGATCTAAAGTCACAGCACCCCCGTTTCCAGTTGTGGAACTGCTATCAATGACTTTAGAAGAAATACTATTAAGTGCAAAAATATTGATAGCACCACCATCACCATTAGCACTATTAGTATTAATATTTCCTGTTGTAACTATTCCGGTTGTACTATTTAAAGTCACAATTCCCGCATTACCGGAATTAGTTGCTGTGGAAACATCACCAGTAGTTACATTATTAGGTGCTTGAATTGTAATATTATTACTATTACCAGCTAAATCGGTATTAGAGTTAAGATTTCCTGTGGTAACTGTACCACTTTGGCTAGTGAGTTTAATTTCTCCACCAGTTGTAGAAATATTGTTGGTAGTGATATTTTGATTTGCGGACAAATTAATTAAGCTGCTTTCCTGTCCGGTAATTTCTCCCACACTATTGATAGTATTAGCATTTACTGTTAATTGGTTATTATTGACATTCAAACTAGAGTTAAAATTAACATTTGCAGAACTATTCAAAGTGGAATTATTATTCAAGCTCAGAGGAGAATTAAAAGTAATATCTCCTGTGGTGCTGACATTGCTACCTAAATTAGTATTATTGGAACTATTAACAGTTAAGCTTGTTAATGGTGTTGTATTACCAATTGAACCATTTAAAGCAACTGTTCCTGTTCCAGAATTGAGAGTTAAATTACTACTACCATCAATTGTTCCACTGAAGCTAATATTAGAATTACCCGAATTAAGAGTGGTATTACCTCTCAGTTGAGTTGTATTTGCTTGTATATCTATATTGTTGGTAGTGGTAATATCTCCATTGATGTTAGCGGAATTTGCCTTGAGAGTTAGACTACCATCATTTACTGTAATACCATTAGCGTTGATAGCACCACCACGCAACTCTACACTATCATTAAATGTAGACGGATTAATCGTAATATCACCACTACCATTAGCACTACCAATAGTTAGAAGGTTAAAACCATCTCCTAAAGTTGCAAAGTCTTGGGTGCTGATATCTAAAGCTGGTGTCCCTTCAATTCCATTAACTACAATATTTTGATTAGCTGTAAACTGTTGAAATGTTAAACTGCCATTACCAGTAACTGAGTTAGTTGTTCCCAAAAAATCAATTTCATCAGCAATTAAGGTTAAACTATTACGATTAGTTTGGAGAGTATTACCAAAAGAAATTTGACCAGTACCAGCATTTAAAATCGCTAAACTATTAGGAATAGTAGGATTATTAGCATTAGTAGCCACTTCTACAGGACTATTAAAAGTAATATTACCATTAGCAGTAGTAATGTTACCTGCAATATAAGTTTTAGTAGCTCTTTCTACATTTAAACTACCAACAGGGGTAGAAGAACCAACATTACCTAAAAATTGCACTTCTCCACCCGCAGACAGATTTAAAAATCCACCTCCATCTAAAGTTTGTTCAAAAATAATATTAGCAGTTCCAATTCCGGTATCAAGATTACTGGTTCTACCTTCTCCCAGAAAAATTGGTTGTTTAAAAATAATATCTTGGTTGTCAGTTGTAATACTACCAAGTTCAATGCGTGGAATATTTAAAGTAACAGAGGTATCATCTATTAGACTATTTAGGATAGCACTACCTTGAGGAGATGTAATAATTGTTGGGTTTTTAAAAGTGAGAAATGAGTTAGCCGAATTAATATCTATTGTACCACTACCATTGACATTATTACCAATAGTAATCGAACTGAAACTATCTCCTAGTGAGTCTATATCTGGCTGAGTTAAATCTAAAATAGATGTGCCATTAGTATCACTATCAGCCGCACCACCTAGAGTAATATTTTGAGTAGGTGTAAATGGTTTAATTGTAAAATTACCAAATCCACGAATTGAACCAGGTTGTCCAGAAAAATTGATTTCATTAGCAGTAAAGTTGGTCGCAAAGCCTTGATTGGTCAGATTACCATTAATAGTAATGGTTTCTGGACTGGTGAAGTTTATAGCTCCAATAAAACTGTTAATATTACCATTAATAATAATATTCCCTGTATTGGAATTAAGATCAATATTGTTCGTAGCGGTAATATCTCTAGTTGAAATGTCACCTGTAGAATTAAGCTTAATATTATTATCGCTGTTCAGATTATCAGTAGTAATTGCTCCTTTGGTGGAATCAATATTAATATCAAAACCTAGAATTTCGCCAGAGGTGATCGTACCAGGGGAATTGAGGTTAACATTACCACTACTATTCCCAATACTATCTTTACTATCTATTCTACCTAAATTAATTAAACCATTATTGGATATAATAGTAACCGTTCCAGCCTGATTATTAGAAGCTGTCAAAATATCTCCTGTAATCACATCACCTGCGGCTTGAAGTCTAACATTACCACCGTTGCCATTACCTCCTTGATTAGTTGCGTTAATAAGTGAACGATTACCTAAATTTGTATTAATGTTTCCAGTTCTAGCAATAAAGGTAATATCACCACTATTCCCAGTAGTTGGAACACCTGCTAAACCGCCAGAAAAACTTTCTACACAAAAATTACCAGCAGTACAATTTAAAAGAATACTGCCATTTGCAGTTAAAGAAATAGGACTACCACCATCTATAGAAAATGATGCAATATTTCCTGTAACAGAAATATCTCCTCCAGCCTCTAAGGTGATTGCTCCCCCTATTTTCCCATCTGCAATAGCACGGGCACTTCTCAATGCTCCTGTAATAATATCACCAGTTGCGCTTAAAATTATCGGTCCATCAATACCAGGGTCTGCCCCTGTTTCCACATTTCCTATTTGAATACTTCCGGGTGGCAAACCTGAAGGGGGGTTGGGAGATTGAAAATTAGTAGATAAGTCTCCTTGACCAGTTGCGGGGAAATTTAGAGGAGTAACATTAGCAACTCCAGCGCGTAAAATTAAAGCACGACTATTAGTTAAAGTTTGAAAATCTGGGTCATCTGCTGGTATACTTCCGCTAGTATCAGGAGCGAGAATTTTGATATTTCCACCTTGTATACTGCCTGTAGCTTCTACTTTTAATGCTGCTCCTTGATAATCACCAAATGTCACATCACCATTAGCTTTAATGATGGGATCTGATAAACTTAAAAATGTCCCTGCACCACCCGATAAATTTTTAATGGCAAATGTCCCCCCAGTGTAAAAATGAGCATCACCAGAGATAATGCCATCACTAACTAAAGTGAGATTTCCAGCACTGACAAAGGGGGTTTGAAGATGATTTAAGGTGAAGATATCTATGTTTTGATTGCCCTGAATGTAGAGATTTCCGCCGCTTTGGGCTGTGAAGGGTTTGGTAATACTATCTCTGGCGATAACTGTATTTTGGGCTAATAAGTTTAAGTTGCTTGTAGTTATTAATTGACTTTCTGGTAAAATTAAGTTGTTATTGGCGGAAAGTGTGGCGTTATTCGCTTGAATGTTTGTCGCCACTACATCACCAGTATTTATTGGGATTTGTTGATTATCAATTGTTAAAGTATTATTTACACCTGCACCTGTTAATAATTGTGCTAATGTGGGGATAGTAATATTAACTGATTGGGCGGCTTCGGCGGGTATTTCTAAACTTAATAAATTTCCTGGTTGGGAAATACGGATTAATTTTTCTCCAGGGACGGAAGCAACTGTTATATTACCATTGTTTGCTGTTAAGTTTCCGGTACTGATAACACTTCCGGCGATTAAATTTAAGTCTTGTCCGACATTTAAGTTACCTAAATTAATGATGCTTCCTGGTTGATTGGCATCAAATTTAAAATCTGTTGGTGTGCCTATTAAAGTAGAGTAATTGTTGTTGCCAAAAACGTTAAACCAATCATTTCCAATACTGACACTATTAGCTGTGGTGGCAGTAAAGGAGGCGGGAACGTTTAAACTAGCGTTAGAGCCAAAGACTATGCCCGCTGGGTTGAGTAAATATAAGTTGGAATTTCCGCCTGTAACTTGAATTAAACCGTTAATTAGTGAAGTTTCTCCACCAACTACTCGCCCTAATATATTTTGAATGTTAGGATTAGAAAGAAAATTGGCGATTTGGTTGGCATCTAATCCAAATTTTTGGAAGCTATGAAATAGGTTTGCACCATCGCCAGAAAGTGTGCCACCGTTAATATTAAATTGGTCGCCTGTTTGATTGACTAAGGTGTTAGTTCCGTCTGCTGCTGGGGTGATATTTTGGGCTGTAGCTGGGTTGTTGGTGCTAATGCCTAATAAGCTAATTGTTAATAAGAAGAGTTTAATTTTTGGTGATAAGTAATGCATGGTTTTTTATTTGAGGTAGGGAACAAGAGAAAATAATTTGATTAATTATATAGAGAAAAACCCCCTGTTGGGGGTTAAAGTTTACCAGGGGCTACCGATAATGGTGAAGGCTGCCCAGTAAAAGGGATGGGTAAAGTTGCCTTCAATGTTGTTGCGGAGATATGCAGATTCTTCTGGTTTGAGGGGAATACTGGCTTTAGAACCAACAAAGCGATCGCTCTCTACATTCACTTTCCCGCTTAACATAGCAATTTGCGCTTGTTGCAAGGCTTCGGCTTTGATGGTTGCAGTATTAAGGTTAGTGTAAAACTCGTTCATTAATCCCAGTGTACCAGGGTCGGAAACATAC
>DATGXB010000062.1:0-12463 GCA_035299225.1 Nostocaceae cyanobacterium
AAAAGTGAGGAGGATGAGGGGCAGAGGGGCAGGGGGCAGAGGGGAAAATAAGAATTAATTCCTAATTGCCTATTGCCTGTTGCCTATTGCCTATTGCCTATTGCCTGTTCCCTGTTCCCTGTTCCCTGTTCCCTATTCCCTTTTTATGCTAATCATCCTCATTGCCGTTTTAACATTTTATGTGGCTTGGAATTTGGGTGCGAATGATGTCGCTAATGCGATGGGAACTTCTGTTGGTTCTAAGGCTGTCACCCTGAAACAAGCTTTAATCATTGCGGGAATTTTAGAGTTTACCGGTGCGGTATTATTTGGGCATCAGGTAACGGAAACTTTAGGAACAAAAATCGCTAACCCGGAATTATTTGTTAATACACCCCAAACTTTAATTTTGGGCATGGTGACAGTATTATTAGCTGCTGGGATCTGGTTACAAATTGCCACATCTTTAAGTTTACCTGTATCCTCATCTCATGCTGTGGTTGGAGCGATCGCTGGTTTTAGTTGGGTATCCTTGGGAATAGAGGCTATAGATTGGCATTCTATCGGTTTAATTACTGTTGGCTGGATTTTAACACCTGTAATTTCTTCGGTTGTTGCAGCTTTGTTTTATACAATAATTCAAAAATTTATTTTAGAACAAAAGCAGCCAATTTTACAACTTCAAGAATGGATTCCCTGGTTAAGTGTCTTATTTTTAGGGATATTTGGAATTATTGTTTTACCCTCTTTAACTCAACCTTTCAACAAATTTATACTGAATCAATGGGGTGTAAATCTTTCAGATTATGATATTCCGATTTTAACAGGTGGGTTGGGGGCGATCGCTCTGAGTGTTTACAGTTGGAAACAATTAGCAGCCCCAGAAGCAACGATAGAAAAGGTTTTTGGCAGGTTTCAGTTATTGAGTGCTTGCTTTGTGGCCTTTGCTCATGGTTCTAATGATGTGGGAAATGCGATCGCCCCTTTAGCAGTAATTAGTTATATTAATCAAATCGGTACAGTACCCCAAAATAATATTATCATTCCCCTGTGGATTTTGATTTTAGGAGGTGCGGGGATAGTTGCTGGTTTAGCCGTTTGGGGTAAAAAAGTCATCGCCACCATTGGCGAAAATATTATTACATTACAGCCTAGTAGTGGGTTTTGTGCAGAACTAGCTACCGCCACCACAATTTTACTAGCTTCCCGGTTAGGTTTACCCGTTTCCACCTCTCACGCCTTAGTCGGGGGTGTAGTGGGAATAGGTTTGGTAAAAAATTGGCAGTCCATTAAATTTGGTACACTAAAAGCGATCGCCTCTGCTTGGTTAATTACAGTACCTATCAGCGCCCTCTTGAGTGCTTTAATTTTCATTCTGATCCGGATTTTCTGAAATACATCAGAATGTGTTGAAGATTCTGCGAACCTGGCCTAAAACCAAACAGATTTTTGCCGAATCACCGTTTATAATATTAGTCTAGGGGATAAAGAAATTTTTATTTTTAACAGAAAAATCTGCGAATCTCAAAAGTAGACGGCAACCATACCATTTAGGATATTAGATTGCCAAGCCCGTCTGAGTATAGTTTCTGTCAATCTATACTGCATTCATCATGCCAAATCTTAGCTTGAGCAATATCCGCCACCGTCCAACTTTGACAACATCACATCCACAACCCAAACTGAAGGTATTAATTTTTGGTACATTAATCCACATCAGTTATACTGACAATGTATAATTCAATGATGCTGTGATCAGGGCAAAAGGTATGAAGTATGAAAAAAACCATAAATTACAGCATATTTTAGGTAGATGAGACACAGAATTTTTGGAACAAAGCCTTATAAAAAGAGACTTTCTTCCCTGTTTTCTGTGAAGATCACCGCACTGAGATCAGTCGAAGTGTTAACAGATCCCTGCTGTATATCATGATTTTTTCACATTTTTGCCTTGGTATGGTGTTTAATTCCTGACATCCCACCCCTGAGCCTGCAAATTTATATCGTGAACAACAATTTTACACTTTGCCAATCCCGGTTCCAGATGACACAATTACTGTGAACTGCGTAAGTCCTGTTAAGATTTTTATTTTGACTGGCAAATTACAGAAATATTGACCTATAAACGGCCAGTATACGGGAAACAGCAGCTTTATCGTCAAGGTGTTAGAGGTTAGAAGCTAATGGGGCGATTTGAGAAGCAACCAGACAACCAGCGAGCCAAAGGCGACTTATCCAGAGCCGCAGAGAACGTTCTTTGGGACGTAGTTGAGCATTTGGAAAATCTTCAACAGAATTTACTCAGGTCGTTAAAGGACGATATCAAGCGGCTAGAAGCTGAAAAAACCCGTTTAACTAATGACATTCAAAAACTGGTTGAAGAGAAAGAACAGTTACAACAAAGCCGCCAAATTACGGAGCAACAAGTTTTGATTCGTCAGTTAGCGGAAGCTTTAACCAAGCATATATCCTCACAACTGCAATCTTCCCTGAAAACTTTAGCAGCTCAAGCTGCTGAGAAAGGGACAAATAATCAAGATACAGACCAGGCTCATCTAGCTAGTGAGATGACTAAAAATGTCGAACAAATGCTAGACCGTCTTGATGATACTGTAACCATTGCCCTCAACTCCCTCCAACAAGAACTCAAAAATTATCAGGGTAATGTATCTCAGCAGTTAGCTCGGATGCATGACCAACAACAGCAAGGAGAAATTATTATTGGGGAGTTTGTTAATCGTCTGCGCTTAGAACTAGATAAAGTCAAAGACCAAAATTCTCTCAAATTTACTACTTCTGGTACTCCTACTGTATTACAGGTATCTGAACCTTATAAAAATGGCTATTTGGAAAAACAGCCAGAACGGTTAGTTAATGATTCTGTAGCAGTCATCCCCCAAACAGAGACAGTTACTTTACTTCAACCTCCAACACCACCAGTAAATAATTCTGAGCCTGTTTCAGTTGTCACCCCCAACATCGAAGAGCCACCCCTACCCCCAACACCACCAACAAATAATGCTGAACCTGTTTCGGTTCTCACACCCAACATCGAAGAATCAACAACAAATAATTCTGAGCCTGTTTCGGTTCTCACACCCAATGTAGAGACTCAACCGCCTTCTGTACCGCAAAATCAGCAAATTGAATCTGATTCAGACCTGCAAGCTGATTTATGGGCAAATACAGCCCCATCTCCACCTCCAGTTACACCCCAGCCCAAAGCCCAGGAAGCAACCACACCTAAATCTAAGTCTCAGAGTTCCCCCAACTGGAAACCATCACAAATAGGGTTGTTTTGGGTAGGTTTATCTACGATATTTACTGCGCTGTATTACGTAGGGATTAAAGCAATTTTCCAAAAAGGTACAGAGTTTATCGGTGGTGCGGCTATTCAACAGCTAATTTTACCGACACTGGGGAATGTGTTCTTAATTTTAATGTTGCGACTATTCGTAGTTGTACCATTAATGCTGCTGTCAGCACCAATGCTACATCAGCAGATTTGGCCAGAGTTACAAAATTTATTTACTGCTGTGAGAAATGCTAATCATCCTCATCATGCTAAAAGTAAGCGGGTGTTGGTGTTGTCAGTTCTCAGTGGTGGGTGTTTGTTCTTATCCCAAGTATTAATTTATTTTGCCCTTGGCCAAGTTTCTACAGGCATAGCGATCGCTCTCTTCTTTGTCTATCCTCTGGTTGCTAGGCTGTTATCTTGGCTATTATTCCGTGAGCAGTTAAATAATTTGGCTAATGGAGCGATCGCCGCTATTTCCTGCGGTGTATTGTTAGTCTTGGGTAGCTCTCCTCTGGGGATGAGTAGTATTTCTCTGGGTAGTAGCACCGCCCTATTTTCAGGACTAGCTTTTGCTGGCTATCTAATTCTCACTAAATTATCTGCCCATAAAATACATCCCATATCTTCTACTCTAATTCAATTTGTTACCATGTTGCTATTAAGCTGCATTTGTTTAATAGTACCTCTACCTAGTGATTGGGGTTTAGCCATCAACTCCGCCAATATCTTAGAATTAATCCTCAGTGCCTTTATGTTAGGCGTTCTGACTCTATTCAGCTATCTATTTAATAACTTTGGATTACGCAAATTAGGCGCACCACTAGCTTCTGTTTTGGGTGCTACGTTACCAATTTTAACTGTCATTTTCGCTGGTTTAATCCTCCAAGAAAGCTTAGATATCATGCAAATTTTTGGTGTACTACTAGTAACGTTTGGGATGGGTATTATCAGTTGGGAAAAAATGCAGACACCAACTAAAACAGCTAACTCTATACATAGCTAAAAGTCTGAGCAACTCAAAACTTCAGATGTAGAGATGATTTGGCTCAAATTCCTAAAACTGGCACAGCATAGCAAATATAATTTTAGTGTTTTGTATTAGCGGATACTGATTTTTTAGTCAGCTTTTTTATAGTCCATGATAATCAAACCTTATCCTCGATTTGTGACTAAAAAACTAACTCTCAATCCCGCTCAGAAAGAAATTATTAATAAAATATTAAATTCTTGGCTAAGAATTAGCACTAACTGGCACAATTTCTACAGAAAAATGTGGAAACTTGATTGTAATTTCATCAAGTGACTGCTAAAATTCTATAAATAAATGAAATTAAGATCGCAAGGTAATTTACCGTGGAAATTACCTAATTTTGCATTCGAGTGCAAAAATGACTTGGGTAGAAGAAAAAGCAAAGGAAACAGTCAGGGTGTAGAAAAATTGGGAAAAATACTTCCCATTTGCACCTGAAGCTCTTAACCTCCCATTCCCAAACCTAGCACTTACTTCTACCTGATGGCATTTTACTGTTGACATACTCCCCGCCCTAAAAGTGCGGAGATTCTGGGTTCAAACAACAGTTGCAGGCATAGCCCGTCTTACACTATCTCGCCCAACAGACAATGCCCTGCCTGTTTCCACTATTCTACCAAAAAGCCGTCCTCAAAGGACGGGGAACCTCAAACCCCATTTTTTGGTAAACTTTAGTTTGATAAAGCATACCAATTTTGATTAGGTGTTACAATCATTTGGTGTTTTTATCATCCAAAATGGTAAAAAATGAACCAAAGACCAAGGGCTAATGACCATTAAGCCGTTGGCATTAGCCTATAAATACTAGCTTCCTGCGGTAATCACTATAAAAGGATTTAAGCTATGTACGGAAGCTAAAAAATACAGTCAATGTGAGGTAATCAAATTTGGGAGATTTTGCTTAGTCATAATGTTGCTAAACAATTCTAGACAAAAGTTAACAAATTATCTGATGTTTTTGTAGGCACAATTCTGATTTAACTACAAAAAAAATGTAGTTTAATTAAGAAAGTATTAACCGGGTTCACAAAAAGCAAGTGAAACCTGTTAAAACTGGATTCTCAAAAACACCGAGGGCTAACCCTTGTCTAGATGTGGAGGGATAACAGCTCCCATGCTCCCTGTGAAGCGTCAAGCAATATCTAGATTGTTCTAGGGATTGTATAGCAAAAATCGAAATCTAGTCCCAGCGTCCCCCAAAACAGGATTTAGGGATAGTAGGCGTGCAGTTCGCCCTTGAGTTAAATCTCAGAAGTAAAAATCCAATATCCATAATTTGGGTATGGAATTATAAACTGTGCTAGTTAGCTTAATTTCATTTTCCCTTCCTTGTAAACGTAATATTAACTTGTCTGTCAATATGAGTAACGACGTCGATCTGATCAAACGTCTTGGCCCTAGTGCGATGGATCAGATCATGCTTTATCTGGCTTTTAGTGCCATGCGTACAAGTGGCCACCGGCATGGAGCATTTTTAGATGCAGCAGCTACAGCTGCTAAATGTGCGATTTACATGACCTATCTAGAACAAGGGCAAAACCTGCGAATGACAGGGCATTTGCACCATCTAGAACCAAAGCGAGTGAAAATCATCGTGGAGGAAGTCAGACAAGCACTGACAGAGGGCAAATTGTTAAAAATGTTAGGTTCTCAAGAACCACGCTATTTGATGCAGTTGCCTTATGTGTGGATGGAAAAATTTCCTTGGCAACCCGGTAGATCCCGCGTACCAGGGACAAGTTTAACTGGTGAAGAAAAAAGACAAATTGAGCAAAAGTTGCCGCAGAATTTACCTGATGCTCAGTTAGTGACTTCCTTTGAATTTTTGGAGTTGATAGAATTTCTCCATAAGCGATCGCAAGAAGAATTGCCTGAAAATCACCAGATGCCACTGAGTGAAGCCTTAGCAGAACATATCAAACGCCGCTTACTCTACTCAGGGACAGTCACAAGGATTGATTCACCTTGGGGAATGCCCTTTTATGCTCTCACTCGTCCCTTTTATGCTCCCGCAGACGAACAAGAGCGTACTTATACAATGGTAGAAGATACCGCCAGGTATTTTCGGATCATGAGAGACTGGGCAGATCGTCAAAAGTATACTATGCGTGGTGTAGAAGAATTAGACATCCCTGCCGAAAGAATAGAACAAGCGATGGAAGAACTTGATGAAATCATCCGAGCTTGGGCAGACAGATATCACCACGACGGAGGCATCCCCGTAATTTTGCAAATGGCTTTCGGCAAACAAGACAAATAGACTAGGCTGATGAATGCAGGGTAAGGAGTAGTTTGCAACAGTGTAATTAAAAATTGAAAATGCCAAAATTCTGATTTTGAATTGGGAATTTTTGATTAGACAACAACATCGCTCTACCCACCCTTGATAGGGTGGGGCAGATGTTAAGTTGCTTTTAACCCTCAATGGGATTGTGGGCTGAATCCAATGAAAATAATTTTTAATCTTATTTGTAAAGCAGTGATAACAGTTCTACAAAAAATTCTGCTGTCACATTAAAACAGGGATAGGTAATTTTAGATACGTGGCTACATTTTACTTCAATTTCTCAATTTATCACGGTAAATTGAACACTGCGTATATATACGAAAAAGGCTTGGAAGGGACACCAAGCCCAGACTTCACTCAGGGTAAAATATACATTAAAGTATACTCATTATTTTGAAACCAGTAAATCATCCTTTAGGCTGAATTTTGACCAAAAAATCACAAAAACTAAAGAATATAACCATATAGCCATAATATTAACCCTAGTAGAATTACATAAAATGTAAACAAAAAAAAGACTGGTTACGTACCAATCCTTTTAACAGAGAAATGAAATAATTTCAAGTGCTTTAGATAACAATTACACAGATACTAAACTATCTCCAAGTAGATTGAAGTCAACTTACTAAAGCATAGCTGCTAACCGAGTTACTAACAGTTTGAGACTGATTGAGTAGAATTTCGGCGATCGCACCAGATATAGGTAAACCCGGACAGCGTTCTAACCAGAAAAACTCACCCACTGGATTAACTTCTAAGAAAACATGACGGTTATCAGGAGTGACAATAATATCAATCGCTCCATAATTTAAACCAAAACGTGACATTAATTTTAAAAGCTTATCTTCCACGTCCGCAGGTAAATTATAGTGTTGCCAAGCATTGAGTAAAGCTATACCTTGTTTACGCCAATCATAACGCGATTTTTCTAATGCTTGAGAATCAACGGCGGCTGTAAATATACGTTTACCGACAATAGTAACTCTTAATTCTAAAGCCTTGGTAATTTTTTCTTGGAAAGTCATGGGACAAAAACGCAGTCCCTCTAAATTTTCTAAATCTTCTGGTCTGACAGGATTAGTAAAAACTACATTTTCTCTTCCCTGTTCATCATAAATTGCAAAGGAAGAAAGCATTTTTGTAATTATTCCCTGTTCGCATTCTTGAGCAAATTTTTTCACAGCCGCAGGGTTATTAGTTGTGAGATTGCGGGGAGTATCTAAACCAATTTCTCTCGCAATTTGTAATTGTAATTGTTTATTTTCAGCATTGCGAATTACGGGAATAGGGTCAAGATGAAAGCCACGAACACTGGCAATCATTCCCTGAATAGTAACACGGGATTCTTGCACAGATGCGTGTCTAATTTGTTTATCCATCGTGCTAGGAATTTTTGCCCCGATAGCTATACGCCGATACCAAACCGCAGAAACATCAGCTAAATCTAACTGTTGATTATCACAACTAACAATTACTTGTTCTTGGTCTTTACTATAGTATACATCTAATAATAATTCTGTAGGAAAACGATCTGTATCAAAGCGAAATGCTGTACCACCTTGATCAGAGATGGCTTTCATTACCATTGAGATACTTTCATTATCTTGGCTATGGGTGATAATTAAAATAGTCATGATTAACTCCTGATTAACTAAACATTAACTAAAAAGTAATTAAACTAATAAAGCTTGTGCGATCGCATCAGCAATGGGGTAATCTAAATCTCTCTCTAACATTCCCCATTCACCAGTCGGATTAACTTCTAAAAACACGTATTTTCCCTCTGGTGTCACAATCATATCAATCGCCCCAAATGTTAACCCCAATCTTGCCATCAAAGCTGTTAAACCCTTAGCTACAGCTTCAGGTAATTGATGAGTTTTCCACACACAAGCCTCATTTGTTCCCCGTCGCCAATCTTGGGTAGTATCTGCATAATAGGACGCATCCAAAGCACCAACAAAGAAATTACCATTCACAAACACAACCCTTAATTCTAAATCTTTGGGAATTTGTGCTTGAAACACCATCGGACAATAACGCAATTTTTCTGCATCTTTTAAATCTTCTTCTTTCACTACACTAGTATACATGAAAAAAGAAGAACCTTGCATACTATAGGAAAGCGGGGTTAATAATTTAGTCACCATTTTCTCCTGCACCGTTGAGAAAAATTCTCTCGCTTCCTCTGCACTATTAGTAATTAAAGTTTCAGGAATATTTAAACCTTCTTCTCTAGCAATTCTTAATTGACGCAATTTATTTTCTGCGGCTTGTATTAACTGTAAATCATCTATCCAACGCGCTTCTCTGAGGCTATCCCAAAAACCTTCTAGAGTCGCCATTGATTCTCTAATGCAGGCTTGTTGAAATTGCGGTGCTAATTCTTTTCCTAGATTGGGTTGCCAAAAACGGCGCATCCATACCGCTTTTACTTCTTCTGTATTGAGAGAATTATCACGATATTTTAATTTATGAACAGTACCATTTTTATTAAAATGTGCTTGTAATTCTATATTTAAAGGAAACTGATCTGTATCTAGGCGAAACGGTTTCGCGCCTCTTTTTAAGATAGCATCTATCACCCGATCAATTGTAAAATAATCACCACTATGGGTAATTAATAAAATTACATCACGCGAAACTTGCATAAAATCAGCCAAAATTAATGTTTGCTCTATTGGTTTATTTCAGGTAAGAAAAGGGCAGTTAGGTTAATACAAATTGGGTGTAGCATAACCGACCAAAACAATTACATTCAAAAACAACGTTCAATTATTACTTAACTGCCCTAAATTAATTCTTCCTAATTAATTAGAAAGAGACACCACTCTCATCAGAATCTGAGGGATATTTTTCGGTGGTCATTTCATCAGTATCAGAGGGGTATTTTTTTGTGGCAAAACCATCCTCTTCTTGATCAGAAGGATACTTTTTAGTAGTAAAGCCACAACCACCATTAACTGATTCCATTTCTTCTTCGGTCACATCTTCACAAGATTGACCTTCTAAAAAACGAGTAAAGAATGGTAAGTTTTCTAGTTTGATATTAGACATTTTTTTGCCTTAGAAATAGTTGAGGTAGTTTGAGAAGCTGAATTTTGACTATTGTCAAAACCAGGATTAGTTCTACATCAATTTACAGCTAGACTAATACGCCGTCTTCATCACTATCGGAAGGATATTTGAGAGTTACGGCAAATTCATCACTATCAGAAGGTGCTTTTTTGGTAACGCTATCCTCATTGTCAGAAGGATATTTGGCTGTAGTAACTACACAACCACCACTAATATTATTTGTTTCTTCTAGTGATAGTTCTTCTGGTGATTGACCTTCGAGAAAGCGAGTAAAAAATGGTAATGATGAGGGGTCTAGGTCTTCAAATTTGATGTTAGACATATATTTCTCCTTTGTGGAACTATTAACTTAACTGTAATTAAAACTAAAAATATGCAATTATTCAAATTATTAATTTAATGATTTGGGACATAAGTAATATAGTTATGTTCATATTTTGATTAATTTGCTCAATCAGATTTCACTTATTCCCAACTTTCAATCTGTATCGTTATTACTTTGTGTATTCATCAAAATTAAATAAATTAACACCCATTCTATGCAGATGTTTAGCTAAAACTAACATAGATGGGTGATTTTTAGGCAAAAATAGAAGTTAATTAAAGCTCAATCACAACAGTACCACTATCTTCATTATCTGAAGGATATTTAAGGGTAACAAAAGTTTCTTGATCAAATGGTGCTTTAGTAGTGGCTGTATCTGCATTGTCATTGGGAAACTTTTGGGTTGTAATGGGACGTGCACCACCAGTTACATTTTCCATTTCCTCAGCTGATACATCTTGCTCATTTTGATTTTCCAAGAAACGAGCAAAAAATGGTAATGCTTGGGAATCTAAATTTTCTACTTTGATGTTAGACATTATGTTTATACCTGTTATATTTAGGTTAATGAGTGTTCTAAAACACTATATCTATAATGACCGACTTTTAATAAACACTGTTCCAAATCATACTTGAGTTTTTAGGGACATAATTGTTACAGTTTTAGGCTGGGTTATTTTTAGTAAATTAATTCTGCCTGACCACTTACAGCAGGGAACAGGGAACACTTCGACTGCGCTCAGTGCGGTGCAGGGAAATACAGTGTGTAATTAATTCTGCCTAATTACTTATTAGTCAGCTAGAATATTGTGTATAAAATATAAGGGACATAACTATTACAGCGATGTCCCCAAAAAATAATTAGAAGTAGCTTTACTTACAGATTTGTGCTGATGTACTTTAAATTTAACTTATGATTTTTGTACAAATTCTAAACACAATTGGCGAAAATGATCACCACGAACTTCAAAGTTTGGGTATTGGTCAAAACTCGCACAGGCGGGAGATAATAAAACTACGGTGGCTTGATGTTGTTTTGCTAATTCCGCAGATTTAGGAATAGCATTTTCCATTGTTTCGACAATTTCAAAATTACTATATCCTATTTCTTGTAAACGTTGAGCAAATGCAGATGCAGCACTACCAATTAATAAAACTGCTGAAGTTTTAGCTTGAATTTGGTTTAACCAGCCGCTATCATTTCCAGCTTTAGCTTCTCCGCCAGCAATTAAAATTACTGGACTTTTTACCGATGCCAAACCTACTTCCGCCGCATCATAGTTAGTAGCTTTACTATCATTAATAAAATCAATTCCTTGCCAAGTACAAATATGTTCTAAGCGGTGGGGAACGCCGGGAAACTCTCGCACGGCGTGGGAAATTGCTTCGGGGTCAATATTAGCTAATCTAGCGGCAGCCACTGACATTAATAAATTTTGATGGTTATGTTCTCCCACCATTTGCAGTGCGGAAACTTCTACAATTTTTTGGGGTGTGGAGGTGGGGGTTAATTTTTCTAAAACCCAGCCATCTTGAATGTAAAAGCCTTTTTTACTAATTAAAAATTCTTCACCTTTGGTACTTGTCCAGTAAGCATCTGGCCAATGTTCTAAGCCGATTTTACTTAAATAAGCATCATCACCATTAAATATTTGCTGTTGGGAATTTTTTAATAGTTTGGCTTTGATGTTGTAGTAATTATCTAATGTTTTATGACGGGCGAGGTGGTCTGGTGTGAAGGTTGTCCAGATACCGATAGAGGGGGAAAGGGTGATAGAAGATTCTATTTGATAACTGCTAATTTCGCCAATGATCCAATCTGGTTTGGTGGTTTGTAAGGCAAATTCACAAGCGGCGTTACCAATATTGCCACAGGCGGGGGCATTAAATCCAGCAGCTTGAAAGATAGCAGCAGTTAAAGAGGTGGTGGTAGTTTTGCCGTTGGTGCCGGTGATACCCACCCAAGGGATATTTTTGAGATATCGCCAAGCGAGTTCCATTTCCCCTATTGTTTCTACTCCTAGTTCTCTGGCTTTGACTAGGGGGGGACTGTCCCAAGGTACACCAGGACTGACAACGATTAAATCAGGCAAGTCATCAGCGCTAATTTCTAGAGTATGTCCTAATTTAACGGTGATTTGTTCAGCAGCGAGTTGTTGTTGTTGTTGCAGGAGGGTTGGGGAGGTGTGGCGATCGCTCAATTCTACCTCCCATCCTTCCCGTTTCAACAACCTTGCCGCCGCAATACCAGACTTTCCTAATCCAATAATTGACGCTAGAGGCATAGTGTTGATGATAGAACCCTGGTTAAGCTTTCATGATGGTAGCGTTATTTGGCAAAAATTACACTACTTTTTGTTAACTATTGTTACAGAAAAGGGAACAGGGAACGGGGAACAGGGAACAGGGGAAGAGGCAGGGGGGCAGGGGAGGCAGGGGAAGCAGGGGAAGCAGGGGAAGCAGGGG
>DATGXB010000063.1:0-82964 GCA_035299225.1 Nostocaceae cyanobacterium
TAGCTATTAGTTCCCATTGTTCCCAAGTTAGATTACTGGGGTATACTTTAGTCATTGGCTCACAGGGTGTTTTTTCTACAATTTCAGTTTAATCCTTGTGAGCTTTCCTACAACACCCCCCACTTTTAAAACATCCTCTTAGATGCTAATTTAGGTTACAAAGATATATACACAGAAATATTAAATCTACTTCGCTCTCTTAAAGCTAAATTTGAAGGATTAGATGATATTAATGATGCCATTATTAAGTTAGAAGAGAAAATTCTTATATTAGAAAGAAAAGTACAATCTTTACATGAGATAGAAAAATTTTCTGCTTTGAATGAGCAAATTAATAATCAACTGAAAGAATTTTTTAATAACTTTAACTTGACACTACGTTTCATGGAAGATACACATACAATTGAGATTCAAGACAATAATGATATCATTTTATTGTTAATTGGTCATTTTCAAATCCAAGTTAAGTTAATTCTAAAAGCATTATTAAAATTGGAAGAGACAGAAGAGACAGAAGAGACAGAAGAGACAGAAGGTATAGAATGGATAGAAGGGACAGCAATTATTTTTCGATTTGGTCAGCATAAGATCGGAAGAGTGATGAGAGATATTTATCAAATTAAAACAGATATTTTATACGTTGATCCTAAAATAAATATTGACAAAGCAAGAGTAAATACATTATTGCTTCGCTACTTTCCAGACCTAATAGGAAGAGGTATAGTAGAATATACAGAAAATGATGCAAATGATGAAAATAAAACATCTAAAACTCCTAGAATAGAAGATAAAAATTATTTACATACATGGGATATTTTTGTTAAATTTTCTGGACAAAATTACCCAGCATCTAAAATTAGTAAATTTATGTGGATTTTTACTGAAACTCTAGAATCTATTTCAGGAGTTAACGTAGAAATTGAAAGTGTAGGAACTGGTAGTATTTGGTATAAACTTAAAGCCTTTTTCCAAAATGATCAAGCTAAAGAAGAAGCTAAAAGATTATTAGGAAAGGCACGAATTTCAGTAGAAGCTGAGTATTTAGATAAATCCATCACACATAGAGATAAAACAGAAGCAGAGGCACGTAAAACAAACGCTGAAGCTACAAAAACCGAAAGAGAATTAGAAGTATTACCAGATAGTCAAGAAGCTAAAAGATTAAGAGAATTTGCACTAAAACAAAAAGAATTAGAACTTGAAAAATTAGCTATAGAAAATCAAAGGGCAAAATTAGAACTTGAAAGAACATCTGCTGAGATTGAACAATTAAAGCTCGGAAATATTGAAAAAGCTGCAAATTTAGTAGAAAAATTTGCTTATTTCGTTAAAGAAGGAATGCTTGATGTAGATGCTGTTAATATTGAAATTAACGGTTTACCTTATCTTTCATCTGAAGGGGGTAGAATAATACAAGGTGCTAGTCTTGAAGAAATAGACGCAAAAGGACTTATTAAACCTAGTGATGATGAGGGAGAAGTTAAAGCTTGATTTTTTACCTTGATTATATGAACTATGGAAATTATGCAAAACTCACTTTTAGAAAGAATCACAATTGATGTAAATATCTGTCATGGCAACCCATGTATTAGAGGTTTACGTTATCCAGTAGAATTTATTTTAGAATTACTCAGCGCATGAATATTGATGAAATACTAGCAGATTATGATGATTTAGAACGAGATGACATTTTAGCCACTTTACTATTTGCAGCAAGATTAAGTCATGTAAAAAGTGTATCTAAGATAGATGTTTAGGGTGGGCATTTTTGGGTAAAATCCTAAATACAAGGGGAAGATTTTAAGAAATGCCCACCTAATTACTTTTCAAAAATCAAGTCTGAATCCTATAAAAAGACTTATCAACAATAATAACAAAACAGTGATGTTCATAAAGCTGAATAATATAAAAAAATACCCACCAATATTAGCAAAAGATTGATAGAAAGTCAAATCAATAAACCGAATCTTTAACACTAATCGAATTTATTGGTTTGACTCTGAATATATTACATCTTACACAGACATCTAAGACTCAATAAAAACTGTTACCTCTTCACCGAGATCAGACTCTTCAACAAGTTTGTGAACCCTCCGAACAGTAAAAGGCCATTTCTTAGGTTCTCCTTGATTTTCACTATCTAAAGAAGATGGACTTGATTCTGGCATTAGCAATGATCCCCAATAACCATCAAGCCATATAGCACAGGACTTTGACCCTTTAGGACACATCATGCTTGCTCGAGACAAAAGAGATATACCCATTTTGTCCTTGATATCCAAAAGAATAGAATCTTTATTCAGGTCTTTTTCTGATACACCAATAAAAGCAGAATTGATGCCTATTGTATAGGAACTATCAGATAAAATTACCACTGGAAGTCGAATTAACTTTCTTGATCGAGAATTTGCTTTAGCTATGTTATTCAACCAATTCAAAAGTAGATTAGAAGGTTTAATTTTGACTGTTGGAGTGAAATTAACGGGTTTTTCTGGTCGTTTAGGAAACATTGGTCTTGCCATTGTGTCTACTTTTAAATCTAAAGGATTTACCAGAGTAGATCCCATCGCAGAATTTTGATATCCTAATATCATCAAAAGTATTAAACTAGTCACATGGCTAGTTTTCATGATAACTTTTCCTGTTTGTGATTACTTTTGTGCTAATCCAAGATATTTCTCAAGATTTGTGTCATGGTAATTTTAATCCTTTCATGTTTGACCTGTGAACATTTACAGAAAACAAAAAGTAAAACAGATTTTTTATTGTTTGGATGGGAAAAATCAGATTTTATTGGAATTGAATTTCCTTAAAAAGCAATGGCGAAACGCTTATGTCCTAGCAATAGGTAATAGCGAAACGCCAAATTGATAACTATTGCCATCTCTCAATACTATTAAATGATACTAACAAATACACTAGCAAAAACAATGTTTATTTTGTTGTAGTATCTGACTGTATCTTCCGCAGGGTAACTGAACCAAAAGAAGAGGGCATATACTCAACATCAACAACACAGTAGCGATCGCTTCCTATAGAAATCTCTTTGCCAGCAAATACATCCTCATGGTGTACCTGCTCTGAATCAATCTCCCAGATCGAGAGCCTAGCACTCATACGAGGTGCTATAACACCATTATCATCTGGTAGTTCCCATTCCCAAATACCACTAACACCGACCCGATGATTAAAAATTGTTCCTACTGTGTTTTCTTTGATTGTTATCTCATCACTAATCATTGGTTTCTCCAAAGAATTACAGGTCGAAGGTACTACTGATGACTTTACTATTTTTGCGGGGGTGGTTGTTGCTGCTACACAGGTGCTTATTCCCAAAGCAATTATCACCACTAATATTAACTTTTTATTAACCATTGATACGAACCTCATCGAAGAAGTTGCGAAGTGTTTTCATATCCACCCACCCGTCAAGGTTTGGGTGATCGCTACCCCAGGGATTGAACAGCTTGATTCGTTTCCTGGATATGTCTATGTCTGTGACAGAATAGGCGTGATTGGGGGCTAGACCTCTTGAATTCTGATATATTGCTACTACCTTTTGCGAAGCATCTTTTAGATCAATTGTACTCACTGTTATCATTTCTTTATTTTTCTTCGCCTTGACCAACTCATTTAAAATATAATCTGCGGGTTTTTGCTGTGGATTGAATGTGCGTAGTTTTTTATCAGTCAAATCTCTAATTGTTTCTCCAGAATTACCACCCTTATCAAGCACATCAATACCGCCTTTCTGTTGCGCGTAAGCTTTCTCAATTACGAGTGGCCAAAGAGCATTACGTCTCACATTTCCATGCCTACCAATAGGAAAGTCTAGTGTGACTGTCTGTCTAACTGGATTCCTGCTGGTACTCAATCCCATGAATGTTACGGTATAAGTGCCATTCCCGTTATCATGGATAATTTTAACTATTAGCTGAGGATCTTTATTAACAATTGCTGCCATGGCCGCAAAGAGGAAGCAGTTCTTAACCGAACCTTGTGAAATGTCTTCCAAACTGGGTGGGAGATCATTTCCTTTTTTATCTTTAGCCCAGAGACTAGCACCTGGTATACGATGATGTGTAGGTCTTCGCCTTAGTCTAGGTTGAAAAAATCTCGTTTGTGTTAGTTTTCTATTGTTCTTGCGTTGAATCAGTGAATCAATGGGGCTTTTCATGATGGTGTTAGTGCTCGTGTTTGCTTGCCCCTGTTCCTCTTCAGCCTTGATGGGTGTTTCTTCCTCTGATTCCTGACGCTGAATCCTACTTGCCAAGGGTTTCAGCTTAATTTGTTGGTCATCCTGTTTTTCTTTTGTTGATACCGATGGAGGTTCAGGTGCATGAATACGCTGTACTACTTCCTGTGCTACTTGATCTGCTTCTTGCTCGTATTTGTCACCAACTTCACCTATTTTGAGTTTTGGCTGTACTCTAGGCACTGTGAGGGTTGGACGATAAGTAAATTTAGAAGAATCGTGGTATTGAGGTTCAGATGTTCTAATCCTTTCGTATTCTTCTGCTGATACGGGCTCTCTTTCTGCCTGTTTGGTTTGCACAACAAACTTAGATGGTGCAAATGGGTTTTTTGCTGTTGTATGAGCAGATGTGAACGATCTGTGATTGGGTTGGTGTTGTTTGCTGTACATTGTTAGTTGGCAGATGCTTAGTAATGGTTTAATCGTGTATATTCATAACAAACTACTGTGTAGTATGGCATAGTTCTTCATTAATTGGTAGCATCTTTGACCTAATTTCACAAATATTAAGTTTTGATAAGACTTCAGAATGTGAGTTTTATTAACTCTATTGGCAAAAATATGTTGTCAAGCAGTTTGAATAATAGTAACTGCAATCAAATCAGATAATTGAAATTATTCTCTATGATGAGAAATAGGATTTACTCTAAGTTTTAATTACGGAAAATGGCAAAAATTTTAATTACTGGTGCAAGTGGTTTTTTAGGTTGGCATCTTTGCCAATTAGCTAAACAAAATTATAAAGTTTTTGGTACATACAACTCCAAGGCTGTAGAAATTCCTGATGTAACAACTTTTAAAGTTGATTTAACTGATTTTGAGCAATTAAAAAATATATTTCATCAAATTAAACCAGATGCAGTTATTCATACAGCCGCACTTTCTCAACCTAATTATTGTCAAAATCATCCTGAAATTTCACAGTTAATTAATGTTACTGCTTCCTGGAATATTGCCGGACTTTGTGCAGATAATTTTCTACCTTTGGTTTTTACATCTACTGATTTAGTTTTTGATGGTTTAAATCCTCCTTATAAAGAAACTGATTATGTTTGTCCGGTGAACATTTATGGAGAACAAAAAGTAGAAGCAGAAATTGGCATTTTATGCCGACATCACCAAGCTATAATTTGTCGAATGCCGTTAATGTTTGGCAGGGAAACACCCACCGCTAAAAGTTTTATTCAGCCATTTATAGAAATATTAAAACAGGGAAAAGAACTGAGTTTATTTGTAGATGAATTTCGGACTCCTGTCAGTGCTAATACTGCGGCTAAAGGTTTATTGCTGGCATTAGAACAGGCTAAAAATTGTTTGCATTTAGGTGGTAAAGAAAGAATTTCCCGTTATGAATTTGGTAAATTGTTAGTAGAAGTATTTCAACTTCCGGCTGATAAACTCAAATCCTGTTTACAGTCAGATGTGAAAATGTCTGCACCCAGACCGAAAGATGTTTCTTTAGATAGTTCTTTAGCTTTTAGTTTAGGTTATCAACCTTTATCTATCAAACAGGAATTAGAAGGTTTATAAATTTAATTAATTCTCTTTCAATCTTCGGTTATTCATGCTAATCATTGGAAGGACATGGCACTGCCATGTCCCTACGATAAATGCTATAAATATATTTATTCATCCTGTAAAAATTTAGCGATAAATTGACTATATTCGTCTCGCATTGGTAAATCTAAATCTTTATAAATTCGTCGTCTTGTTGTTGGCACATTTTCCCCTGTTTTTGGATTATAACCCATTTTCTCATATTCTTGCCAATATAAACCTACACCGCGTTTTTGCCAATTGGGGAGATGATTAAAATTAATTCCATGTTGAAATAATAATTCGTTTTTATCAGCTACAGATAAACCTTCTAACATATCTGTGGCTTCATTGACGTTTTTACCATCCCTGCGTAAACTCCAATAACAATGAGCATTTAAAGCATTTCTGTGTGCGTCTTCATTGCGCCAACGAAAATAATTTACTACTTCTGTTTTGTTGGGAAGTTGGGAAATGCGACAGTCAAAACAACCAATATCACCTAACAGTAAGGAAAATTTTGCGCTGGCTTCTCCTGCTAAAACTGAATTGAGTTTTCTTAATTTACGTCCAAAGCCGTTTTCATGATCATCGAATAAAAGGGAAATTTCATCACTTTGAGTATAACCATAATTAATTTTTAAACCACAGTTCATCAAATGTTCAACTGTAGCAGTCATGATATCTCTAAAACGTTCATCAAAGGGAGATTGAAATTTATGAATTTCTTTTGTGAGTCTAGTAAAACCTCTACCATCTAATCTGGCAACTATATAAATTCCAGGTAAAACACAATAATCATGGGCGGTTTCAAATACCCGCATTCTACTATCGAGTTCGTCAAATTTCATTTGTCCATTCCTCTATAATAAATGGTTTGTTTAAGTCATTTTTTACAGTATAAATGTTATCAAAGCCTTCTTGCCAAGTGGGGGGTGTGAGTTTTTTATAAGTGGCTAATATTCCGGGAATGGGTATTATTTGTTTAGATGGTCTTTGTTGATTGCGAATTTTACAATCTTCTAGGTTGACTTGAAAGTAATATGCAATAATTTTAAAACCGTAAGATTTGGCTAGGGGGATGTAGCGTTGTCTATCTTCTATGGTGGGGTTGGTGTTATCAATGACAAATTTTTGTTTGGCTTTTAAACAGGCTTGAAAAATGATTTTTTCTCGATGGCGAGTTTTGAGCATATCTAAATTGATGCGAATATGGGTATTAAAAAAGTTTTCTTTGTAAAATGTGGATTTTCCAGATCCTTGAATGCCGATAAATATAATTGTTTCCATAAGAATATTGATTTTAATAATTTTAAATAGGGGGTTGTACTTGGACTGAGCTTAGTCAAATTTTGCCCGAAATACTAGAGGAAAAAGGGTGAAAGATGATTCCTTTTTGATTTTTGAAATATATATATAGGTGGGCATTTATTAGTAAAATTCGCTGTTATTAGATATTTAATTTAAAAATGCCCACCCTACACATACTAATAGATTTTTAATCTTGTTGCCTGTTATAATTATTTTTAGCAAGTTGGGCTTTTGCGGCTTGCCACAGTTGGTCTAATTCTTCTATTGTGTATTCTGTAAATGGGCGATTTATTACGGCTTCCATTTTTTGGACTCGTTGAATTAGACGTTGATTTGTGCCTTGTAAACCAATGCTGGGGTCGAGTTTGTACCATCGGGCAAGTTGAATTAAAGCAAAGATAATATCGCCTAATTCTGCTTGTTGTCTTTCTGGGGTTTCTTCGGCTACTGCTTGTTTAAATTCGTCTATTTCTTCATATAATTTTGCCCAAACTTCATCAACATTCTGCCACTCTAAGCCAGCCAGGGCAGCTTTCTCGGAGATTTTTAAGCCTGCAAGGAGTGGGGGAAAGGTGCGATTATAACGAGTTAGTTTATCACTGAGTTTTTGAGGTTGAGTTTCTCCTTTTTCGGCTTCTTTGATGTTTTCCCAATTTTGCCGGACTTCTTCTATATTTTCGACATTAACATCACTAAATACATGAGGATGACGACGAATTAATTTTTGAGCGATACCATGAGCAATTTCTTTGAGTGTAAATTGTCCGTATTCTTGGGCAATTTGGGCTTGGAGAATTACTTGTAATAATAAATCACCTAATTCTTCAGCGATCGCTCCCTCATCACCACTTTGTATCGCTTCCACGACTTCGTAAGCTTCCTCAATCACATAAGGGGTAAGGCTTTGGGGTGTTTGCGCTAAGTCCCAAGGACAACCCCCATCAGGCGATCGCAATTTGGCTACCACATCAATCAATTCTTGCAATGCGGCCAAAATCTCAGTATCTGTCCGGTTTTGTTGATTTTCCATAATACTAAATTATACCTTATTGCGGTTTTTGCTGGGGCTTTTACTGGTTTTAGTTGTAGTACGTTTCCGAGAACGGGTAACTTTACGTTTCTTAATTTTGCCATTAGGAAGCAATGCCTGTATACCCTGTTTTTTTACCCGCTTGTAGGTTGAACCAGTCCAGTCGCTGAGGGAATGACTCATTGCACCTAATTCTAAACCGATAAATAAAGCCAAAAATTCGGGATAATGCACAGAAAGCGATCGCCCTAAATTTACCCCTAAACTCTGCCAACTCACATCCCCACCCCATTGGGCAGCAATTAACAACAATACACAAACACCCACACCAACCACAGTCAGCAAATAAACTACCCTTAAAGTCGTGCCAATAATCGGACCGTGAGATAAAAACGAGCGATGGCGTAAACTCTTTTGGTAAGGTAGCCAAATCCAGCGTAACACTCCCCAACGCTGAAACTGTCGGGAATAAATATCTAAATCGGGTCCAAACATCAACCCACCAAACAAAAACCCACCCGCAACCAGCAGAGTAATATTACCATTGCGACTCAGCCAGAAAGTCACACCCGCCACCATAGGCAAAGACCAAAGAGTAATGCGATCGTGCGTACTTCCAGAAGGCATTTTAATTAGGATGTGGGGTATAAGGTTTAAGGCTAAAACACTTTAAACAGCTTACCCCAATTTGTCAAACTTACTGCCCCCTGCCCTTTACCCCTAAAAAAATTTTTCCCCAACCCCTTGCATTTTTTCAAAAGCCTATGGTACATTATATAAATGTGAACGCAAGCGGGTGGTTAGCTCAGTTGGTAGAGCGCCTGCCTTACAAGCAGGATGTCACTGGTTCGAGTCCAGTACTACCCATCTAATTAATTTATGCTTAGAGAGCAGTGCTAACAGTCGCATTTTGGATGTTAATGCTTTTTTGAGTTTTCCATAGTTGCTTTCAGAAAAAGTTTTAAATCAGGGTAAATTGTCAATAATGAACTGAGGATGAAATGAATGGCTTGGCTTTTTCTCTTTCTCGCAATAGCTTGTGAAGTTTTTGGTACAACTTCGCTGAAGTTGGCAAATGGCTTTTCAAACTCAATTTACTTAATAGGTGCAATTGTTGGCTATCCTCTAGCATTTAGCTTCTTTGGTATATCACTGAAAGAGATAGAAGTTAGTATTGGATATGCTGTCTGGTCTGGAGTAGGAATTATTGGCACATCATTATTGGGTGTAATTCTCTTTAGGGAGAGTTTTAGCCCAGCTAAAGGTATATTTATTGTTTTAATTTTTGCAGGAGTTATTGGCTTAAGTCTAGTTAAATCTTAGTTAAGAGTTGAAACTCCTGTGGCATCAGACTTGATTCTTAAAGTTGCTATTTCATTTACCCAAAACTTGTTGTATTTAATTTTTGAAAAATACAGGGGTGGGCATTTTCTATAATTTTCCGCTTCTATTCAGGATTTTACCCCCTATCCCACCCTACACATACTCTTATTTTTCACAAATAATTTAGGATTCCTATATATATTGCAATATTGCATTACGTTAAGAAAATATTTATGATGGTGCCTAAGAATTAATTTGTGTAAACTCTTTCTTTACAAGCCTAAGTTTATACTGAATACTTCTTGTTAGATTTTCTTACCTAGAATATAATCATGATGTAAAAAATCAGTCTTCACATATTTAGACTGATTGATATTGGCATTAAAAAGTCTCTCTTCTCTTAGAATATCTCTTGCTACGCCTAAAAGGTTAGTAGTGAAAGCGTCAAAATACTACTTCACAAAATTGAGGATAACGCTTATGACTTCCCCTACTGAACTGAAGATGTATGAAGACTATGATACAAACTATCAAGTCTTTATGGAAAAATGGCAGGTAAATCGTCAAGCTGGTCTGGATTTGATCTTAAAGCACCTGAAGCCACATCCTCCACAAGTAGCGGTGTTAAGTGTAGGGGCTGGCCCTGGTGATTTTGATGTACAAGTAATACGCAGTCTCAAGCAACAGCTACCAAAAGAATTAACACTTCGTTACATAGCTGTTGAACCAAACCATTTACATCGGCAACGTTACGAACAAAAAATTAACGTTCCAGAGTTTGATGATATTGAACTAAAACTCTATCCAGACAAAATAGAAGATTTTCAGACTGATGAAAAGTTCGATATCATTCACTTTACCCACTCCATGTATTATATGCCCGGTAGTGAAAAGCATCTGGTCAAGACGGGGTTGGAGATGCTAAAAGATGATGGCTTTATCACCATTACTATTGATACCAGCGATTCAATATTCTATGACACTGTATTTAAGTATGCCGCCCTTACAGGACAAGGGTTTACAGAAATGCTACAGATGGAAGGAATGCAGAAAATGGTAGAAGAACTGGGCTTGTCCTATGAATTAGTAAATTATCCAGAGTATGTGGATCTCCAGCTTTGCTTTGAAGAAAATTCTCCCCAGGGAAAAGTATTAATAGATTTCTTCTGTCATGCTGACTCAAGTGTGCTTACTCGTGAACAGCGTGCAGAATTTTTGCAAGTGTTAGAGTCTAGAGCTATTCCACAGGATGGAGCTCTGATGGTGCCTATACCTGCTGCAACAATGATGATTCCCAAACAAATTGTCAATAACGTCTAAGATATTGCCTGATCGTCTCTAGCTCTGGCATTTTTTGATAATATTGGATGGCCGACTCCTTAGATAGTAATTGGTATATGAGTAAAGGAACCCTGTTTGATAAAGTTTGGGAATTGCATACAGTTGGAACACTACCTTCAGGGCTAACACAACTATTCATTGGACTACACCTTATTCATGAAGTGACCAGTCCACAGGCCTTTGCTATGCTGAGGGAGCGCGGCCTAAAAGTATTATTTCCCCAAAGAACAGTAGCCACAGTTGATCATATCGTTCCCACAGATAACCAAGCCCGGCCGTTTGGGGACAAAATGGCAGAAGAGATGATGCAGGCATTAGAAAACAACTGCAAAGAAAACGGCATCACTTTTTATAATATTGGCTCAGGGAATCAAGGGATAGTTCATGTTATTGCCCCCGAACTAGGATTAACCCAACCGGGGATGACGATCGCCTGTGGAGATAGCCACACTTCTAGTCATGGGGCATTTGGGGCGATCGCTTTTGGTATTGGTACAAGTCAAGTGAGAGACGTTTTAGCCTCCCAAACCTTGGCTTTATCTAAATTAAAAGTCCGCAAAATCGAAGTTAATGGCAAACTCAGACCCGGAGTATATGCCAAAGACGTAATTTTACACATTATTCGCACACTAGGCGTAAAAGGTGGTGTCGGTTATGCCTATGAATACGCCGGCACTACCTTTGCAGAGATGAACATGGAAGAACGGATGACCGTTTGCAACATGGCCATTGAAGGTGGTGCAAGATGCGGTTATGTTAACCCCGACCAAGTAACTTATGATTACTTAAAAGGTCGAGACTTTGCCCCCACCGGTGCAGACTGGGAAAAGGCCGTGGCTTGGTGGGAATCTCTCCGTAGTGAAGCGGATGCAGAATATGATGATGTGGTAGTATTTGATGCTGTGGACATTCCCCCGACGGTGACATGGGGCATTACTCCCGGTCAAGGTATCGGCGTAGATCAACAAATTCCCACACCAGAACAACTACCAGAAGAAGACCGCTTTATAGCCGAAGAAGCTTATAGCTACATGGATTTACACCCAGGTCAACCCATCAAAGGCACAAAAATAGATGTCTGCTTTATTGGTAGTTGCACCAACGGACGTTTAAGCGACCTGCAAGAAGCCGCCAAAATTGCCCAAGGTCGGAAAGTTGCAGCAGGTATAAAAGCTTTCGTTGTTCCCGGTTCTGAAAGAGTGAAAAAAGCTGCCGAAGCCGAAGGACTAGATCAAATTTTCATCGAGGCTGGTTTTGAATGGCGTGAACCTGGTTGTTCTATGTGTTTAGCCATGAACCCCGACAAACTGCAAGGCCGACAAATCAGCGCTTCCTCCTCCAACCGCAACTTTAAAGGCCGTCAAGGTTCAGCTTCCGGTCGCACATTATTAATGAGTCCGGCTATGGTAGCCACCGCAGCTATTAAAGGAGAAGTTGCAGACGTGCGCGACTTACTTTAAGGTGTTGCTAAGAACAGACCAAAAAATAAATGAGCCAATTTCGTAGGGTGCGTTAAGGTCGTGTAACGCACCGTTCAATGAAAATAGAGGCTAAAGGTGTCGTACTTTCTGTGCTAACACACCCTACAATTCTGGTTTTTGTGGAAGTATTTTTATCATGCGGTGGACTTACCACTACGTAAAAATATGGTATAGGTATGTTTAGTAAGCAAAAGGAAAAAGCAATTGTTAAGCGAATATCATAGAAAAAAGTTAGTGCATCATTTTCACTGTCTAGATGCCGATAATTCTGGCTTTATTGGGAAAAAAGATGCGGAGATTTTTGCTGAGAGATTCACCAAAATTCAAGGTGCGGAACTTGGTTCAGATATTCATCAGGATTTATTGGGTAAATGGTTGAATGTTTGGGAGAACTTCTGGTCTAAAGCGGATGTGGATGGAGATGATCAGGTAAGTTGTGAAGAATTTTGTCAGGGTATAGAACAAGTGGTTTCCAACCCAGATTACAACGACCCTTTAATAGCCACTGTGTTTGACATGATTGATTTAGACGGTGATGGTCATATATCACAACAAGAGCATCGTCTCTTCTTCAGTGCGTTTGGACTAGATGCTGAAAAATCCGCTTTTGTCTTCTCCAAGCTGGATATTGATCAGGATGGCATCCTGTCTAAAACAGAGTTTGTTTCTGCTAAGAGGGAATTTCTCACTGAAAAAGAACCCGGTGCTGTAGGTAACTGGTTTTGGGGTGCTTTCGAGTAATGCACGCCGTAATTTTGGGGGATAATTATTGATTATACTAAATCTCTTCTTTAACTCTTCCTTCGTGTCCTTCGTGCCTTTGTGGTTTATTCTCTTTTATGGTCAGTGAAATCAAACAAATTTCCGGTTACGCTATCCCATTAATTGGCAATGATATTGATACAGATCGGATTATTCCCGCCCGATTCTTAAAAGCTATCACCTTTGACGGCTTAGGTGCAAACGTGTTTATTGACGATCGCACAGCCTTAAATGGTCAGCATCCCTTTGACCTGCCCCAATATCAAAACGCGAATATTCTCATAGTTAACCGTAACTTTGGTTGTGGTTCATCTAGAGAACACGCACCCCAGGCGATCGCTAAACGTGGCATACAAGCTATAATTGGCGAAAGTTTTGCCGAAATCTTCTTTGGTAACTGCGTGGCTATTGGTGTACCCTGTGTAACGGCCGAAGCAGCCACCGTCAAAAAACTGCAAGAATTAGTCACCGCTAACCCCCAAGCTACTGTTAGTATAGATTTAGAAAAATTGCAAGTGCAAATTGCAGATTTTACCGCCTCTGTGCATTTAGCAGAAGGAACAAAAAGCGCCTTTATTGCTGGTACTTGGGACGCTTGCGGACAGTTAGTAGCCAAAGCTGAACAAGTCAAAGCCACAGCTGCAACATTACCTTATATTGCTTGGGGTAAACTAGCTGCCAGCTAACGGTTTTAGGGTGGGTTTCTTACCTGCCCTCAAAATAAATTGATATAAAAATGGTTAACATTAGTGGTAGCATCAATATGGGGGGAAATAAGTGTTCAATTAAAAAAGGTTTAAACACCAGTCAAATTCACTTTCTTACCTCCTGCCTCCTGCCTCCTGCCTCCTGCCTCTTTACACTAGCAACTTACCAACGTTTAGGAGTGGCAGAGGTTTGGTTTTGGCAAACTAACCATTTGCAAATTTATCATTTACGTTTAGAAAATCACGGTTATGAACAAATTAAATTTAGTGCATTATTACCAAATTTGAATATTGCTTTATTAGAAGAATGTGTGTTAATTTCTGACCAAATTGAGGCTATTAATGAGTTTGAACGGCGGATATAGTTAATTTGAGAAAAATTAAGAACTGCTGTTTTTAAAAACTAAATCCGGCAAAGTTTAGCTGAGAAATTATTAGGACATGGCACTGCCATGTCCCTACATTTTAAAATACGGTTTTCTGTTCTAAATGGGTTGTGACTTCTTTTTTGGTGTACCAAACTGGACGCAATTTTTGATTAGCAAATAGCTGTAATTGATCTCCTGCGTGGGGTGAGTTGGGTTGTGTAGCATTACCGTAACTATTCAAAGCCATAGCTTTTATTGGTTGGGAAAATTCTATGGCAGCTACAAAAGAATCACCGCTTACAGCTTGAAAACGGCCAGCTTCTGTTGGGGCAAAATTAACAACGCGGAAAGTTCCTAAATATCCTTCTGCACCATTAGCGGGTAAATCTATTTTACCAGAACGGAGGCGGAAAACTTCACCCCAGCTAATATTTAGGTTGTTGTATGTGGTTTGGACTTCTTTAGCGGCGGTTTCTAATAGTTTTACGGCTGCTTGGGGGTTGGCTAAACCGTCGGGGGTGGTAAGTGGTTGATTTTCGTCCCAAGGTTGACTAAATAGCTGATCAAAGTCTAGTTTATCTGCCCAGGTGACGAATAAAACCGCCCCTTTGCTGTCTGCGTTGGCTTGTCTGTCCCATTTTTCTAATATGTCTGCGGCTTGTTGTGTGAGTTTGTTGCCATATTTACGCGCTGCGGGAATTAAATCATCAAGGATGCGATCGCCTAATTCCATCCGGGTAGAATGTTTATCATCCACCATTTCGTTAAATGAAATTTTTGCTTTTGCTAACAACATTTTCGCTGAACGTTGAGGCCGGAAGTCCATAAATCTTGGTGCCATATAAGCCGGATAATTATCTGCTTGAATGGCTGGGGGAAAGGTGGTTGTCCAGGGTGGTTCATTGGCATTTTGCAACCAACCGCTAGGAGGGTCTATAATCTGTGGTAGGTCTTGATAGGGGTGGATTTTTGTCCACAGGGTTTTTGAGGTGTCACCGGGTATTATACCCTGCCAGTAATTAAAGTCTCCTTGACTACGCACGGGAACTTGACCATTAAATAGGTGCATGATGTGACCTGCGCGGTCAGCATACATAACTGTAAAGATGGGTAGTTGTAATGGTTTAATCGCCGTTTGAAATTGTGCTAAATTCTGGGCTTTGGCCATTTCCCACCATTGTTTTAAAGCATAGGGTCTATCTAAACCAACTACCCGTAAGGCTAAAGCTGTATCTTTGGTTTGAGAAACAATAGGACCGTGAAGAGAATTTTTAATAACTATTGTTTGGGGTTTAATTGTACCGTCTGTTTGTTTAACTGGTAAGGTGAGGGTTTTAGTTTGGAAGGGTAAAGTTTCACCATCAAACAGGTAGCCGTTATCAGTTAATTTGAGTTTGTACAAGTCCCAATTATCAATGGTGTTAACGGTGTGAGTCCAGCCTAAATTATCATTGAAGGCGATCGCTAAAACTGGTATTCCGACAAACGTTGCACCATAGGCATTATATTCTGGGGTGTTAATCTGCGCTTCATACCACAAAAATAAATCTGTCCAAGGTGTGTGGGGGTTAGCTAATAGCATAGCATGACCACTGGCAGAATGAGATGGTGCGATCGCCCAAGCATTAGAACCTTTTGCTAATTCTTTTTTACTAATTCCCGCTACTTCTCTAGAATTAACTACATAAGTAAAATGTAAAGCCCTTTGCAAATGTGCCAAAACATCTTCACCTGTAACTGGTAAAACCACTTTTAACTGATCATCAATTAAATCTGAATGTTTTTTGGCATAATCATTAATTCCCCCAGCAAAAGCATCTAAATAATTTTTCCAAGTTGCGTTTTGTTGTTGATACCAAGCACTAGCCCGACTTGGTACATCCATTGTTAATACCCATTGATCTGAATCTAAATATTTTTCTCCCCAATAAGCCGCAGCTTTACCCCGCGCTTGACCATAAAGACGTAATAATAAATTCCCATGACTTTGCATTTGTGCCCAACCAAAAGCATAAAAGGCACTATTAACATCTTTACTATAAATATGAGGTATACCGTAATTATCCCACAAAATTTCTGTGGCTTTTACTGGATAACTAAAGCCAGGGTTTCCTAATAGCAAAACTAAAATAAAACTGAGTATAACGATAAAAAAGCGGTTGATATTTATTTTTAACATTTTCTTACAGTAGGGAACAGGGAACAGGGAACAGGGAACAGGGAACAGAGTTGAAAGTTTCTTTATATAAGGGTTTGTTCCTAAAGTTTGGAACAAAGGTTTATGAAAACAAACCTCCCCCCCTGTTTCCTGTGTTAACTTTTCCTTTACGTCCAATTGGTACACACATTGGTGTACCTGCTACGGGGTCAATACTAATTTGACAATCAATACCAAACACATCTTGAACCATTGTTTTTGTCATGATTTCTTCTGGTATACCTTGGGCATAAATTTTTCCTTCTTTAATAGCGATTAAATAATCTGCATAACGACAAGCTTGGTTTAAATCATGTAAGACCATGACTAAAGTTTTACCCTGAAGTTTATTTAATTCCCAAAGTAAATCTAAAATTTCTATTTGATGGGCTAAATCTAAATAAGTGGTGGGTTCATCTAATAATAATATATCTGGATCTTGAGCTAAAGCCATCGCAATCCAAACCCGTTGTTTTTGTCCACCGGAAAGGGTGATAAGTTCCCTTTCTGCGAGAGGCTGCATATTAGTAATTTCTAAGGCTGCTTTAACTAAAAGTTCATCTTCTTTTGTCCATTTCTGAAGTAATGTTTGATAAGGGTAACGTCCACAAACTACTAAATCTCTAACAGTTAAACCTTCTGGTGCGACTGGTGATTGAGTTAAGATTCCTAAACGTTTAGCCACATCTTTGGTAGATAATTTTAAAATATCAGTCATATTCAAATAAATCGTACCGCTACCTGGTTTCAGGAGCCTAGCTAAACATCTGAGTAATGTTGATTTACCACAACCGTTTGCACCAACTAAAACCGTAATTTGCTGTGGTGGAATGATTAAATCAATATGATCCAGAATATTTGTGCCATGATAATTGACACTGATATTATTAGCTTGCAGTTTGTAATGTGGTCTGTTATCTATAATCATAATTTTTTATACAGCACGTTTCAAGTAAATGAAGTACAAGCTTTAATTAAAAAGCCTTATTGCAAAAGCGTTTCATCCCTGTTCCCTGTTCCCTGTTCCCTGTTCCCTGCTGTATTATTTGTGATGGCGATTTTTGATTAATAGAAAAATAAAGTAGGGAGTGCCAAGAATTGCTGTAATGACTCCGCAAGGAATTTCTAAAGGGGAAAATAAAACTCTCCCGCTAAAATCAGAGATCAAAACTAATATAACTCCAATTATAGCCGAAATTGGTAATAATTCATGATAATTAGCTTTAATTAATTGTCTGGCAATGTGGGGAGAAATTAAACCAACAAAACCAATATCTCCGGCTGTCGCTACTGCTGCACCTGCTAAAGCTGAACTAATTAATATTAATAAACTACGTTGCCATTCTAATTTCATGCCTAAACTTTTGGATATTTCATCTCCTAATGATAAAATGTTTAGTTGGGAGGAATTAATTAGGGCTAAAGGGATAAATAAAATTAACCAAGGCAATAAATAAACAACTTGATCCCAAGTTCTACCATGCACACTACCGGTTAACCAAACTAAGGCTTTACTGACATCATGAATATTTCCAAATGTAATTAAAATATTAGTAGCTGCTTTGATTGCGGCGGAAATGCCTACACCAATTAAAATTAAACGAATGGGATTAGTCCCATGTTCAAATGCCAGTAAATAAATTAATAATGCTGTGGTTAAAGCACCAACAAAAGCGATTAAAGTTAAACTACCGGCTGGTAAGGTGGGAAATAAAACAATCACAATTACTGCCGCTAAACTAGCACCAGCATTAATTCCAATAATGCTAGTATCGGCTAAAGGATTTCTCGTGATTCCTTGCATTATTGCCCCAGAAATTGCTAAAGATATTCCCACAAAACAAGCGGTTAACATCCGGGGTAGGCGTAAATTATAAATGACAAAATTATAGTCAGGATTAGTTGTGTCTATTCTGAGTAAGGTTTGAATTACAGATAATATATCAATAGGATATTCACCATAGGCGATATTCATCACCATTGCCAAAAAGGTGATAATTAAGAGGATGAGTAAAATTAACAGGCTATGCTTGTTAACAGAAAAAGAAATCCCGAAATTAGCAGAACGAAATACAAATAAATTACTATTACTCTTCATTTTTTAATTCTGGTTTTGGCTAAGTAAATGAAGAATGGTGCACCAATAAAAGCTGTCATCACTCCTACGGGTATTTCTTGGGGTTGAAAAATGGTTCTAGAAACAGTGTCAGCGATTAAGAGAATGATTGCACCGGAAATGGCGCTATAAGGAATAATCCATTGGTAATGGACTCCGGCTATAAATCGCACAATATGGGGAATAATTAAACCAATAAAACCGATTCCGCCGGCTATTGTTACAGCACTACCTGTTAATAATAAAATGCTGATGGCAGCAGTAATTTTTACCCAGAATGTTTGTTGACCTAATCCTTGAGCAATATCTTCACCTAAACTTAAAATGGTGACTTTTTGAGCTATGATTAAGGCTAAAATTAGACCTATACAAATGTATGGTAAAATTTGATTAATAGCCTCGAAATTACGACCGGCGAGAGAACCGGCTAACCAAAAGCGGATTTCTTCTAAAGTGCGATCGCTCACAATTAAAATAGCTGTCGTTAATGAGGTCAATAAGCTACTTACCGCTACACCTGAAATAGTTAAATTTAAGGGAGTTAAACCCCCCGCACCTAAAGCCGCTAAAGCATAAACACTAACAGCAGTGATTCCCGCACCGGCAAACCCATACCAAATATAAGTATCTGGTGTGGAAGTACCAAATTGAAAAATAGCCACTACCACAGCAAAAGCCGCACCAGCATTAATCCCTAAAATCGAGGGATCGGCTAAAGGGTTACGGGTGATACCCTGCATCAATGCACCTGATACAGCCACAGCCGCACCAACTAAAATCGCCAAAAGCGATCGCGGTAATCTCACTGTTTGAATAATTAGATGTTCCCTGGAATTATCAAAATCAATAAAAGATTGATAAATATTTGACCAAGAAACATCCACCGCACCATAAACTACGCTGATTAATAAGCAACCCAGCAAAATTAAACCACAAATGCCTAAACCCAACAGGGGCTTAGTTGATGACTTGATGATCATGAGTTTACCTTGATTATTTGCGAGTGGCGATCGCTAATTTTGCTCCTTCTATTCCACGTAATTTATCCATCACCGTCACCACTTTCCCATGATTCACCGCTTCATCTGCATTTAACACCACTATTAACTCTTTTCCTGTCTCTACCTTTTGTTTTACCCCAACCTCTAACTGTTCTAAACTAATCGCTTCTTTATTGAGAAATATCTCTCCAGAATTATTAATCGTTACCGTCACCTGTGCTGGCCGGTCTATTTTGGCTGTGGATGCTTGAGGTAAATTTACCGGTAATCCTTCAGAACGAGTTAAATACAGTGATGACATCACAAAAAATGTCAAAATCGCAAAGATAATATCAATCATCGGCACAATATTAATTTGTGCTGGTATATCTGGATCATCTGGTAGGCGCATAAACCTGTCTTCCTTTTTCATAACGACGGCGATAGAGTAATTCCAACTCACCACCATATTCTTGAATTAAAGCCATTTGGGTTTGATAAAGTCCCCGAAACATATTGGCAAAAAATAGCGTAATAATAGCTACAACTAACCCCGCAGCTGTAGACACCAGCGCTTCACTAATCCCGCTAACTACCCCCTTAGACTGTGTTCCACCAATATCACCCAGATTCAAAGACGCAAAGGAAGTAATTAACCCCAATACCGTACCTAACAAACCTAATAAGGGTGCTAAAGAAATAATCGTGTCAAAAATCACTGTAAAACGTTTGAGCAAAGGTATTTCCGCTTGGGCTTCACTCTCCAAAGCCAAACGAAATTCCTCCGGTGTTGCTTCCTCTAACTCTAAAGCTGTGAGGAAAATTCGGGAAATAGGTAAATCTGCATTTTTTCGTAATGTCTCAATTGCACTCACCACATCATCCAGTCGGTAGAGTTTTAATACCTCTCTCACCACTCGTTGCTGACGACGGCTAACCTCCAGCCAAAATCTGATTCTTTCACCAATCAACGCCACTGACAAAACAGAAGAGGCCAGCAGCGGCCACATGACCACACCACCTGCTGTAAACAGTTTTCCAATATCCATGTACTATTTCTCAAGTCTTAGGTTATATCGTCAGACCAGTTAAATTAACATAGCTGACATAAGTTCTCAACTTAACTTAAAACAAATGAGAATTTATGTCAATCACTTTTTAGACTTATCAGTAAAATATTTACTCTCTCTTGCCATCACATCAACCAAAAAGCCGTAAAGTCGGCACTTATAGCCGTTTCCGGTACTCAAACACCATAAACTTAGTAACCCGATGTCTTGATTTTTTAATTGACACTTGCAGATAATTCTTGGTAGACTCTAAAAGTTAATGAAAATCTATAGCAATAAATATGAGTCTTTCTAACATAGCTCTGGAGCAACGACAGAAAGAAACAAAGACACTCACTACTTTTTTGGTTTATAACTTAGTTGGCTCCATAGTTCTGCACATTGGTTTGCTGGCTTCTGGTATTGGTAATATATTTGCTACCGTCCCCAAAATTGAAGAAGAACCAATAGAACTGACTTTTGTAGAAACTCCTGAAGAAGAACAAGAGAAACTCCAAGAACCGGACGAAGTTAATAATTCCCGTGTTCTCACCAGTTCAGCGAATAATTCTGGTAGTAGAAATGCAGAAAGTACCAGTATTCAGACTGCTTCCATAGCACAGCCAAAACCTGAACCACAAGTTATACAAAAGCAATCAAATCCCACTCCTGTTAGCAGGACAAAAATAGCACCTATTAAACCTCTACAAACATTAACACAGTTAGTAAAAACACCAGCTAACAATATAGCAACAAATATTATACAACCCCAAAGCAAACCACAAATATCTTCACAAACCAACTCAGTACCCAAGACAAGCAATGTTGTTAATGCTACTACTCAACCATCTACCCCAAGCGGTGTAAATATTGGTAACTTGGTAGCTAGATTGAGAAATCCTATTAGTAATTCCACAGGTGGATCAGCATCAACTGGTACTTCATCCGGTGGGGATAACTCAGGATCATCTAATTCCGTTGGTAGTGGAAATAGTAATACTGGTAATAGTGGTTCTACAGGCAATAATTCCACAAATAACAACTCTACCGTAGCAGTAGCGCCTACCAAACCAAACACAGATAGTAACTTGGGTAATAGAGGTAACGGTGATGGACGTGCTTATTGTGTCGAATGTAATAATCAATATCCAGATTGGGCAAGAAGACGTAAAGTAGAGGGGAGAGTAGAAGTAGCAGTAAACACCGATGCCCAAGGAAACGTTACTGGCGTGCGGTTGTTGAGATCCAGTGGTAACGCCAAATTAGATGCCGAACACTTAGAAAGAGCGAGAAATTGGAAACTTAAACCGAGCGAGAGTGGCAGAAGTGGAGTAGCGATCGGCACAGAATACACCATAGAAGGGTCACGGCGCGATCGTCAAGTGCAAGAGAGGATAAGACAAAGACAAGCTCAAGCCAACAACTCCCCAGCCAACTCCACAGCAGAAACTCCCAGACGGAAAAAAGAATATTCAGTAGCAGCTACCCGCCTTCCCCGTGAAAGAAACCCAGAACCCAGAACCACACGTCGTCCTAGAACAATAGCAGCCGTATCTTCCAACCCAAGACGATCCAGTACAGAACAACCAACAGTTACGAGGACAAGAAGACGAAGGATCGAGCCTGGTTTTAATTCCGCCTCTGTATCTCCCAGAGTTACCACCAGAAGAAAACGCTCAGGCTTTAATCGAACTGCATCCGTTAATAATAGTAGTAACTCTGCAACTCCCAGCAGCACCAGCAGTAGACGCAGACGCAGACCACCATTAGCCCCACCTGCACCAGCAGCTGCACCTGAATCATCTCCCTAAACTTAAAAGCAGAGGGACAGGGGGAAAGAGAGGATCGTAAATTTTCAATTTGCATCTTCAGGTTTTACATTTCTGTTTGATTTTTGCAATATACTTAGGTGGGCATTTATGGGCATAATTCGCCGCTATTAATAATTTTACCTATAAATGCCTACCCTACAAATTATGGTAAAAAACCACCTGAGCGTAATTCTTTCACACTTTCCTTAATTGCTTGAATGACAAAATCTAAATCTTCATCAGTATGGGCTGTAGATAATAAACCACCACCAGCACGAATAAACACCCCTTTATGGATGAGATGATAATAAATTAAATCCTTATTTTCTGATACTACTGATTTGGCAGCAGCAGACTGATTACCAAAAGGAATAGAATTAAAAATCGAGCCACAATTAGCCATTCTAATTGGTACACCATCCTCTTGAAAATAAGAATTAACTGCTTGTATAAACTCTGTAGAACGTTGATTTAACTTTTCTTGTAGAGCAGAACCTTGTAATTTTATATATCTTAAAACTGCCCTCGCTGCTGCCATAGATAAAGGATGCTTACAATAAGTACCAGCAAAAAAAGTTTTCTCTACCTCTGGTGCAGAATCATCTCCAAAATTCCACATTCCCCCGTCAATTCTATCCAGATATTTAGCTTTACCAGCAATCACACCAATTGGCATCCCACCACCAACAATTTTTCCATAAGTAGCAATATCAGCTTGCACATTAAACCATGCTTGCGCTCCACCTGGATGCAGACGAAAACCCGTCAACATTTCATCAAAAATTAATACTATCCGTGCTTCTTCAGTTAACTTTCTCAACTGCTGTAAAAACTCTTTAGGTTGGATATCTGGACGGCTATTTTGTACAGGTTCAACAATCACAGCAGCTAATTCTTCTTGATGCTGTTTTATTACCTCTAAAGATGCAAAATCACCATACTTTAAAACTAAACCATCTGCCAGAATACTAGATGAAACTCCTGGAAAAGCTGGTAATAATTCTGTAATTTCATCCTGAAAATTTGCTTTAATTAAAGTAGCATCAGAATGACCATGATAAGAACCAGAAAACATCGCAATTTTGCGACGACCTGTTGCTGATCTTGCTATTCTTAAAGCAGTAATAACCGCTTCCGTTCCTGTATTACTCAATGTTACCCGTTCCATTCCCGTCACTTCAGAAAATAACTCAGCTACTTCACCAGCTAAATCTGACTGAGGGCCAATATGAATACCTTGCTCTAATCTTTCTCTAATCGCTTCTGCAATAAAATCAGGATTATAACCAAATAAATTTACACCAAAACCCATCATTAAATCTACATATTCATTACCATCAATATCCCACATTCTTGAACCAGAAGCATATTTACCCACAATCGGATAAACCATTTCTTTAATAGTAGAACGAAATCCCGCAGAACCCCGCACATCCGCTAAAACCTGACGGTATTTTTGCGCTTGTTGTTTAGATTTTGGCGTTTTTTGGCTATAGCGTTCTATAAATTTATTCAGATATTCTTGCTGATGATTATTTAAGCTAATTTGGCTAGGCTGTTTTTGTTCTAGTTTAGATTCTTGTGTTTGCATAATGCCTCCATTGATGGTTGTAGAAATAATTTAATTTTATTGAAAACTTAATCTAAAAATGCCCACCTGATAACTGCTATATTTAGCTAGGATTATCAATGAATCCATTTTTAGCTAAATAAGAAATGTAAGTTTTTAGTAAATTTTCGTCAATATCTGGACAATTAATAGATGAACCAGCCAACCCAGAAATAACATTCCGACAATCGAACTGTAAAGTACATAATTTTGATGATTGATTTTGATTAGTTTTACTGGAGAAAAATGGCACAAGTGGATATAAAGGATGTTCAGGTAAATCACCCACAACATCAATTAATTTTGACTGCCATTCTTGATATGATACTTGTTGAACTTGATAACCACAAGCACGAATTACTTTCAGTAAAGCATCTGTATTTAAAAGCTGAGAATTAATTAAATGAAAAGCTTGTCCGAGTGATTTTTCCTGTTGAGATAGATAAACTATGGCTTTACTGATATAATCAACAGGCATAATATCTTCCTGAATATCCCGATTAGGAATACTACCAAGTTGAATACAGCCAATAATTAACTTATACACAAAATCATTAATATTAAAAACCCCAGTTTGGCTATGTCCAGAAACTCGACCAATTCTATAAACACTAACAGAAATCCCCCTTTGTTTAGCAGCAATTAATAATTTCTCACTTACCCACTTAGTTTGTACATAACCATTCACATTTACTGGATGAGCATCAATATTATCTGCTTCCTTGCAAACACCAGATATATTAGACTTAGAGAAAATACTTGTAGTAGAAATAAAATGTACTGGTTTGACTTTACCTGTACAAGCTAATCTTAAAACCTCTTGCGTTCCTAAAACATTTGCTGCTTTCAGAACCGAATAAGGATAAATATGATTTACCCAAGCACCATTATGATAAATCACATCAATTTGATGAGCTAAATTTTCCAACTCACGATGATTAATTCCTAACAATGGTTGAGATAAATCTCCAATTACTGGGATAATTCTTTTGTTAAAACTTTCATCCCAGATTAAATAAGACTTAAGACTTGCTTGAATTTTATTCTTACCTTCTACTAAATTATTAGCTCTGACTAAGCAATAAATATCTGCTTGAGTTTGTTGTAAAAGTTCCGAGAGTAAAAATGCACCCAAAAATCCAGTAGCACCAGTTAAGAATATAGCTTGAATAGTAGATTTTTGATAAGAGTTAACTGGGTAAATTGTCGGGTCAAGAATTGTTTCTTGCTCCCAATTTATCATAGTTTCGGGAAGAAATTGATCACTAGAATCTGCATTAATAATTTTCTCCAGATAAACCGCTAAACTAGAAATATTAGGTGATGCAAATACCAGCCGCAAAGGTAAATCTATTTGAAAAATTGCCCGAATTTTTAGAATTAACTTAGTTGTTAATAAAGAATTTCCTCCTAAATTAAAGAAATTATCATAAATCCCCACTTGTTCCACGTTTAGAACTTCTGACCAAATTTTTGCCAAAGTCATTTCTATCTCACTTTGAGGAGCAATAAAAGCTGTTTTTGCTTCTGTTAATTCAGGTTTTGGTAAAGCACGACGGTTAATTTTACCGTTAGGTGTTAGGGGAAAAGACTCCAGCATGACAAAAGCAGAAGGTATCATGTAACTGGGTAACTTTTCTTGTAAAAATTCTTGTATTTCCTGGTAATTAAGAGAATTAATATGTAGCTGTTCTGGGACAATATAAGCAACTAATTGTTGTTGCTTTGGTCTATCTTCCCGAACTAAAACAACAGATTCTTTAACTATTGGGTGCTTACTAAGTATTGCTTCAATTTCCCCTAATTCAATCCGAAAACCTCGTAATTTAACTTGGTTATCTGAGCGACCAACTAATTCAATATTCCCATCTGCAAGCCAGCGTCCTAAATCACCTGTTTTATATAGCAATTCCCCAGTTTTTTGGCTAAATAAATGAGGTATAAATTTACTAGCTGTTAAATCTGGCTGATTAAAATAACCCCTGGCTAAACCGCTTCCACCAATATAAATTTCACCAACTATCCCTATAGGTAAAAGTTGTAAATGCTGGTCTAAAATATATATTTTTGTGTTAGCAAAGGGTTTGCCTATAGGTACTAATTGATCTCCAGAAAAATTAGTGTTTACTGTTTCAAAATAGGTACTGTCAATAGTTGCTTCAGTTAAACCGAAAGAATTAATTAGCCGAGTTTGTGAACTGCAAAAGTGACGGAATTTTTCATATTCTTGGACATACCAACTATCAGAACCGCAAATCAGCAGTTGCATAAAATCAAGACTTTGCTGAGTTTGTTCTAGATACTGACATAAATTTCTAAAAACACCGGGAACAAATTCTGCACAATCTATTTTCTCTTGCAGCATTAGTTGATAAAGTTTTTCAGGTTCTAGTAAAAAATTTCGCGGACAAAGTACCAATTTACCACCAGAACATAAAGCGCGAACTAAATCACCCGCAAACACATCAAAAGAAAAACTAGCCATTTGCAGATGAGAGGTAATAGCTGATAATTGATAGGCTTTTTCCCAAGCACAATAAGCATTTACTAAGCTACGGTGTTCAACCATTACTCCTTTAGATTTACCAGTAGAACCAGAGGTATAAATTACATAAGCTAAATTATTTATGTTTAGTTGACTTACAGGATTTTCTCTAGATGCGTGAGTAATTTCTTGCCAGTCAGCATCAATACAAATAATATTTTTATCTGCAAAATGGAAATTTTTTAATAATTCCGTTTGAGTCAAAATAACTGATACTTGAGCATCAGCTAACATATATGTTAAACGTTCTTGGGGATATGCGGTGTCAAGTGGTAAATAAGCACCACCAGCTTTTAGAACTGCTAACACTCCTACCACTAATTCTAAAGAGCGTTCTAAACAAATTCCTACTAAAAATTCTGGTTTAATTCCTTGATTTTGTAAATAATGTGCTAGTTGGTTAGCGAGTTGGTTAAGTTGTTTATAAGTTAGTTGTTGTTCTCCAAAAACAACTGCTACAGCATCAGGATTTTTTTCTACCTGTGATTCAAATAGTTGATGAATACATTTTTGAATAGGAGAAATTTGGTCAGCATTTCCCGCTAGAAGTATTTGCTGTTTTTCCGATGGTGTTAAGAGAGAAAAGTCAGATAGCTTTTGTTCGGAATTAGCAATAATACCCGTTAGTAAGGTTTGGAAATGCCCTATCATTCGGGTAATTCTGTCATCATTCAATAAATCTGTGTTGTATTCTAATGAACCTTTTAAACCTGTGTCTGTCTCAACCATTGAGAGAGTCAAATCAAAATTTGCTGTTTTCCTTTCTACTTTGAGAGTATTTAAGGTTAAATCTGGTAAGTGTAAAACTTCGGTGGGTGCATTCTGAAGAATAAACATCACCTGAAATAAAGAACTATGGCTTAAATCTCTTTCTGGTTGTAGTTCTTCTACTAATTGTTCAAATGGTAAATCTTGGTGATGGTAAGCTTCTAAAGTTGTGGTTTTGATTTGGTGTAAAAGTTGTTTAAAAGTTAATTTTCCTTCTAGGTGACTGCGGAGGACAAGGGTATTAACAAAAAAGCCAATTAATCCTTCTATTTCTGAACGGTTACGGTTAGCAATAGGAGTACCGATGAGAATATCATTTTGTTGAGTGTAACGATATAATAATACTTTGAATGCTGCCAGAAGGGTCATAAATAAGGTTACACCTTCTTGCTGAGAAAGATTTTTTAATGCTGCTGTTAATGATGGAGAAAGTGTAAAAGATTGGGTTGCACCTCTATCAGTTTGAATTGCTGGACGTGGACGATCTGTAGGTAATTCTAAGATTGGTAAATTACCATTTAATTTTTGTTTCCAGTAGTTTAATTGAGTTTGTAAAACTTCTCCTTGTAAATATTGACGTTGCCAAACAGCAAAATCTAGATACTGTATAGGTAATTGGGGTAAATTACATTGTTGATTATTGTCATAAGCTATATAAAATTTCGTTAGTTCACGAATGAGTATTCCTGTTGACCAACCATCAGAAATAATATGGTGCATGGTCAACAAAATTAGATGATCTGTTTCATGTAAACGTAATAAATTAACCCGAATTAGTGAATCTTTTTCTAAATTAAATGGTTTTTGTGCTTCTAATATGGCTAAATTCCGGGCTTTTGTTTCTTGTTCAGTTTGAGGAATATTTTGCAAATCAATTATTGGTAATTTCAGCCTCACAGAAGCCTGAATTACTTGGACTGCTTCCCCAGCGACGACTTGAAAATTAGTACGTAATATTTCATGACGGTTAAGGATGGCATTCAAACTATTTTCCAAAGCGGGTATATTTAATCTGCCGGTTAAACGAATAGCCGCAGGAATATTATAGGCACTACTTTCCGGTTCTAATTGACTGAAAAACCATAACCTTTGTTGTGCAAAAGATAAGGGGAAGGTTTGCTGATCTCGATTTTGAGGGGGAATTTTAGCAGGTGCGGTTTTTGCTTTTTGCTGGTTGAGTTTTTTTAGCAGTAGTTCGCGTTGTTCGGGGGAGAGTTCAGCAATTTTTTGGAGTATGTTAGTCATATTTTTAACCCTGGTGGAGTAATTGGATATCTTCGGGGGATAGTTCATCTAGTTCGGAGATTTCGAGAAGCGATCGCCTTAACATTTCTTCATCTACCTCTGCAACTAGCTTTTCGGTAATAATTACAACTAAATCTGCAATAGTAGGATGGGTAAAAACATCCTGTACCAGTAATTCCAAACCTAAAGCATCCCTCATTCTAGAAATTAACTGTGTCACCAAGAGAGAATGCCCACCCAAACTAAAAAAGTTATTATATATACCGACCTTTTCAACTCTTAACACTTCTGCCCAAATACCTGCCAATTGTTCCTCCAAAGAATTACGGGGGGCAACAAAAGATTCCTTGACCTCTGCATTAACTTTATCTGGTGCTGGAAGTGCCTTGCGGTCTACTTTTCCATTAGTGGTTAAAGGTAAACTTTGTAAAGGTACAAAAGTTGTAGGAATCATATATTCTGGGAGTTTTTCTTGTAAGTAACTCCGCAAATTCTCAATAGATAAATTAGATTCTGGTTGTAAAACCAAATAAGCAACTAAACGCTGATCCCCTGCTACATCTTCTCTGACCATCACCACCGCATCTTGCACAGTAGAATGTAGAGAAAGTAAAGATTCAATTTCTCCCAATTCTATACGAAAACCTCGTAATTTAACTTGGTCATCTAAGCGCCCTAAAAATTCCAAAGTACCATCTAATTTAAACCGTACTTGATCACCAGTTTTATACAGACGTGACCCAAATTCATCACTAAAAGGATGAGGAATAAACTTTTGTGCTGTTAATTCTGGTTGGTGAAGATAACCCCGTGCTAGTCCAGCACCACCAATATATAATTCCCCTACAACTCCTTTAGGTACTGGCTGTAAATATTGGTCTAAAACATAAAGTTCAGTGTTAGCAATAGGAGAACCAATAGGAATAGAACCTAAATAATCATGTTCTTTTGGTAGTTGATAAATACAACAACCGACAACCGTTTCCGTAGGTCCATATTCATTAATTAAAATTGTTTCAGGTGCAAACTCTTGCCAAAATTTAGTATGTTGTGTTGTGAGATTTTCACCACCAATAATAAAAGCGCAAGTTCTCCCGGACACTTCTGCTGGTAATAATTGTTGACTGAGTAATTCTAAATGAGCAGGTGTAATTTTTACCAAGCTTAAATTATTCCTGTGTTTGAGAGTTTGTGCTAGGCTTTCTATACCTTGATTTTCTGGTAAAAGTTCAACTTGATTACCTATCAGTAAAGGTGAAAATAAGCTAGTAATAGTTAAGTCAAACCCTAAAGAAGAATGTACTAAAGTTCCTGTACCTTGTTCAACTTTATATGCTTGTGTACACCAATTCAAATAATTAACTAAACCAGAATGAGGAATTAAAGTTCCCTTGGGTTTTCCAGTAGAACCAGAAGTATAAATTACATAAGCTAAATTCTGAGCATTGGTTTTAATGTTGGGGTTATTTTTGGGTTGTTGGTTAATAATTTGCCAATCATTATCTAAGCAAATAGTTTTAACATGATTTACTTTTAAACTTCCTACTAAATTTGCTTGAGTTAGCAATAATGGCATTCGTGTATCTGTTAATATAAACTCTTGACGTTCTGATGGATAATTGGGGTCAATAGGTACATAAGCTGCACCAGATTTCAGAATGCCTAAAACACCAATTAACATTAAAGGAGAACGTTGTACACAAATACCAATCAGTGTTTCTACACCTACATCTAAACTTTGTAAATAATGCGCTAATTGGTTAGCACGGTTATTTAATTCCTGATATGTCAGTTTTTGATTTTCATAAATTACAGCGATATTATTTGGTGTTTGCTGACATTGTAACTCAAACCAATGATGAATACAATCATAAGGTAATGGTGGAATTGTGGTGTTATTGAAATCAATTAAAAGTTCCTTTCTTGCTGAGTCGGGGAGAATATTCAGCCTGAAAATATGGCTTTGAGGATTTGTAACCACACCTTCTAATAAAGTTACAAATTGATCAGCCAAATTCTCTATAGTTGCTTTTGTAAACAAATTACTATCATAATGAAATTCTAAAGTTAATTGCTCATTAACTCTACTAACACCAGCCAACTTGACCTGGAAACGCTCACAGCAAACATAACACTGATAAAGTAACATAGAAATTGTTTCAGATATGTACTTTTCTGGTGCTGCTGTAAACTCAAAACAAAACGGTAAAAATTCTTTTTCCCCATCTTGCTGATTAGATTCCCAGGTAAAACACTCTTGCCAATCAGACATTTCTGCTGTGACAAATTGAATTTGATTTAATAGATCAAGAAAAGTTTGATTCTCTTCTAAATTACAAGCTAAAGGTAAATATTTACTGAACAAACCCAAACTTGCTTTTAATTCCTCATAACTGCGTCCATCAAAAGCCGTACCTAAAATTAAATGAGAATTACCAGTTAGTCGGGATAATAAAATTAACCAACAAGTTAATAAAAATACAGAAGTGGAAGTTTGATTATTTTCTGTAATTTCTTGAATTTTCTGAACTAATTGTTGATTAATTGAACAAGTAATTAATTCTGGCTCAAATTTGGTTGTTTGTTTTGGCAGCTTTTCAGGAATGAGTTGATAATTTTGGCAATTATTAATATCTATTTGTCGCCAATATTTTCTACCTAGTTCAGTTTCGGGTGATGCTAATAATTCATTTAACCAAGCAGCAATATCCGCATATTGTAAAGGCTCATCTACAATATCCCCATTATGCAAATAGGCAGTATAGTAACTATTAATTTGTGTGACTAAATTATTTAAAGTCTTTGTATCTGCACACAAACAAGGTAAATGAATTAATAAGATATATTTTTCCCTGTTAATATGTACTAATTTAGTAGAGAATAGGTAGCCTGTTTCTAAGTCAAAAACATAATTTTTTTCTCTCATCAATAAATAATTTATTACTTTCTCTAAATGCTCATCAGTTTCTAAATTTTCCTCTACAAACAAGAAATTAGCAGCATCATCTATAACTTGGCTGGGAAATTTTACCCCTTGGGAACGATAAAAGCGAGTCCGTAGAATTTCGTTTTTTTCTACAATGGTTTTTAGAGTTTGTTTTAAAATACTAACTTGTAAATTCCCCTCAATGAGAACCGCACCTAGAGCATTATAAACAGAATTATCTGCATATAAGTTCCATAAATGTTGCTGTTGTGGTGAAAGTTGAAATCCTTGTATTTGACTGAACATAGTTTCACTATCCTTAATATCTATAGCATTACTGTTTGATTTTTGAAAAATACTGAGGTGGGCATTTCCGAAAATTTTCCGCTTTTCTTCAGTGTTTTACCAAAAAATGCCCACCCTACACATACCTATCCTTAATATCCAATTTCTGTATAACTTGTCATTTCACCCATTGCTACTAATAACTTTCTCTCACCTGTAAAAGAGTTTCTAGCGTGTGCGGCTAAAATATTATCTAGTAGTAAAACATCTCCTTTTAACCAAGGAAAAACTATTTCTAATTGTTGATAAACTTGGCAAATTTCTTGCATAATTCCATCTTCAATAATCGAACCATCACCGTAATAACAATTTCGGGGTAAATCTGCGGGTGAAAATGAGGCCATTAGTGTTTCTCTGGTGATGGGATCTAAACAAGCAGGATGCCAATGTTGAGCTTGATTAAACCAAGATAATTCTTCAGTTTGAGGATGTTTAATTACGGCTGGACGAATAGAACGAGTCCGCAAACGTCCACCGGGTTTCCATTCAAAATGGATGGAGTTTTTTTGACAATATTTTTCAACTTCTGCTGGGTTTTCGGTTTGAAATACTGTTGGCCAGTCTAGTCCTAAACCATCACCATAATTACGAACATACATAATTTGTTTTTCGAGAAAATGCTGTTTAATTTTGGTTGGTATTGATTGGAAAACCTGACGACTATCAACTATTGGTGTTTCTCCTCCTTGCTGTGCTGGTTGACGACAACCAAACATAATTTTCAAGGGAAAATGATAATTAAAAGAGTTTTCATTGTGCCATAACAGTTTTCTATCGGCAGGATAAAATACTGGAGTGTAAACTTTTCCGCTTACTGTTTCGCGGGGATGTTCACCATTTTCGTTAAAAAGTTCGCTACAAACGGCTAAACCAAATTTCTCAAATGCGGATGGTGTATCAATATTAAATCCTCGAAAGAGAATAGCACCATATTTGAGCAAACTATTAGTAATATATTCCTGGTTATTTTCTAACCAATTGATTAAATCAATATGCTCAGTATTAGGTTTAATCACTAAAGGGAGGGTATCACTATTACTTAAATTAGTTGTAGTGATTAATTCTTGTGGGTGTAAATTAAGGGGTTTGCGTCGGAGGTTGTTTAGTTCTAGTTTTTTCATGTTGATTAATTCCGTGAAATTAATTACCGCACGTGTTCAAGTAAATGAAGTACAAACTTCTCTTAAAAAGATTTATTCTCAAGGCGTTTCACCCCTGTTCCCTGCTGTATTAATAGTTCTGCGTTTTATGGTTTTGAATTTTTGCTGTATTCCTTGTTGATATTTAATTTTTTCCTGATTTTTTAATTCTGCCTCTGCTGTTGCCAATTGATTTAATAAATCTTGGAGTTTGGTGTTAGGGTCGTTGACAAATTGCTGAACAGTTATTTCCCAAATTTTGAGTAACCTGGTGATAGTTGCAGCCGCAAATATATCTGTGTTGTATTCTAAATTGGCGGTCATACCTACTGGTGTTGCAGTTAATCTCAAAAGTAGGTCTATTTGTGTAGAGTTTTTAGGAATGGGAATAGAACTAATTGTTAAACCGGGAATATCTAATGTTGATGTTTGTGTATTATCATAAATGAATTTTACCTGAAATAATGGGGATTGAGTTAAATTTCTGTCTGGGTTGATGGCACTGACTAGGACATCAAAAGGTAAGTCTTGATGTGAGTATGCAGCCAAAGTTACTTCTCTAATTCTTTGTAATAATTGTGAAATTGTGGGATTATCCGCTAGGGATGTCCGTAATACTAATTGATTGACAAAAAAGCCAATTATACCTTCTGTTTCTGCTCTGTTTCTGTTAGCAACATCAGTACCTACTATAATATCTTCTTGTTGGCTGTAATAGTGGAGAACAACTTTAAAAGCTGCTAACAAAGTCATAAATATAGTTGTACCTTCTCTATTACTCAAATTTTTGATATTTTCGAGTAAGGTTTGATGGAGTGGTAAAGATTGTTTTGCTCCTTGGTAAGTAGCTATGGTTGGTCGAGTGTAGTCTGTGGGTAATTTGAGTATGGGTAAATCTTTTAGTTGCTGTTGCCAATAATTGAGGAGATGTTCTAATACTTCTCCTTGTAAATATTGATGTTGCCAAGTTGCAAAGTTAGCATACTGAATGGATAATTCTGGAAGTGGAGAGGGTTGTTTATGGGAGAAGGCTGTATAGAGGGTGATTAATTCTTGAATGAATATTCCCATTGACCAAGCATCAGAAATAATATGATGTTGGGTCAGAATAAAAATATATTCTGTGCTGCTACATTGTAAGATTTTCGCTCTTAATAATGGTTCTTGAGCTAATGTAAAAGGCTGGCTGATTTCTTGCTGAATTAAATTTGGGATTGTTTCTTGTTGTTGTGTTTTCTCCAGGTTGGTTAAATCTATCAGTGGTAATTCTAAATTAAGAGATGGATGGATGATTTGGATTGGTTGCCCCTTTTCTGTAATAAAATTGGTGCGGAGAATTTCGTGCCGGCGGATAATTTCATTAAAACTTTGTTGTAAGGTGGGAATATCTAATAAACCAACAATACTCACAGCAATATAAATGTTATATGCGATGTTATTTGGTTGTAGTTGGTCGAGATACCATAACCTTTGTTGAGCATAAGAAAGGGGTATGTTACCTGATATGGTAGTTTGTCCGATTTTGGGTAATTTGAATTTTGATTCTTGTGTGGTGTTTTTCTGAATTTCTTGAGCTAATTCGGCAATGATGCTGGCTTGTTCGGCGATGGTGGGAGCGTTAAATAATTGTCGAAGTGGTAGTTCTACTTTTAGGGTTGTGCGTAAATGGGAGATGATTTGAGTGCCTAATAATGAATGTCCGCCTAATTCAAAAAAGTTATCATGTATGCCAATTTGTTCAATACCTAAAATTTCTTGCCAAATATTCGCTATTTGTTGCTCAAGTTCGGTTTGGGGTTGAATGTAGGAGTTAGATAAGTTGGGACGGGAATATTTAACGGGAGAATTATTTTGTTGGGTTGATGGTAATTTGAAGTTTTGACGTGTTAACCATTTGTCAAGACGTGGGTGAAGATGGGTGGTAGAAACTATAATTTGATCAAGATGATGGAGGTGGAAAAGTTTAGCAATGGCATTTTGACCTTCTTGAGGGGTGATACTATGGGATGATTCTAGGTTGGGGGAAAATTGCCAGCCATCCCAGTTAACTGTTAGCCAGGAATGATGATGATTTTGGTTTTGTTGATGGACAAAATTATCTATAAATATGTTAGCGGCGGCGTAAGCTGCAAAGTTTAAACCTCCTAAGATGGCGGCTAGAGATGAGGTGAAAATACAAAAATCTAGTGGTTGATTTTGTAAGATTTTTGCTAATACGAATAAGCCGTTAACTTTAGCTTGGAAATGTTCTTGGCATTGGCTGATAGTGGTGGTTTGAATGGGTTGGAAAATAGATTTTTGTAAATTGCCGGCGGCGTGAATTACGCCATGAATTGTGCCAAAATGTTGATTTGCTTGGGCGATCGCCTGCCGCATTTGCTCTTCACTACTCACATCAGCACTAATTACTAAAACTTTTGCCCCTAGTTGTTCTAATGCTTGTACTTGGCGGATTTTATAAGTTGTACTATCCTGCTGATCATGACTTTCTAACCACTGTGGCCAGCTGCTTCTATCTGGTAAGCCAGTACGACCAGTTAAAACCAGTCTAGCTTGGACTGTTTTCGCTAAGTATTCAGCAATAACTAAACCCACTCCCCCCAGTCCACCAGTAATTAAATAAACTCCTTGTGATCTTAATTTGCTGGTTTGATTTGTGGCTGAATTGATCTCCACTGGCTCAAAAGTTTGTACCCAGCGCCGATCACCACGATAAGCAACTATTAAATCTGAACTATCGCTAGTTAATTCTAATAATAATTGCTCTATTAGTTTAGCAGAAATTTGATGTGATGATGCAGAAATTTCTAAATCAATATTCCGGCAAGTAATATGTAAATATTCTTGAGGAATGACTTTACAAGCACCTAAAATAGTAGATTTTTCTGCACATAATTTTTTATTACCTGTTACCTCATGTACATGATTGGTAATAGCTACTAATTTGAGGGGATGAGTAATAACCTGTTTATCAAGGGCTTGAGCGAGGAATAGTAAACTATAAAAACCTAAATATTGATATTGGTCAAATAATTTCCCCTCTGGTTGCAGGTGATGATTAGGGGTAATGTGCCAACAATGAATAATCTGATCAGGAATTAAATTACGGTTTTGTAGTGAAATAATCAGGGTATGATAATCATCTGGTGATTGAGGATTAATTGTATAAGTATTGTCTATTTCGGTGAACTGCTCCCCTCTAGCGACAGTAACAACATCCTGACCTGCGGCGGTCAAATGATTAACTATTTCCTTCCCTACTTGACAACTATCTACAAACACCAACCAAGATAATTTTTGCTTTGTTTCAGAGGAAAGGGGTAAAGATTGTTTCCAAGTCGGCACATAAAACCATTTACTAACATCTAATTTTTCGGTTTGCTGCTCATCATTTTTAGTTAATTGATGTTTAACTAACTCTAACCAATAACGTTGACGCTCAAAAGGATAGGTAGGTAAAGGTAGATGGCGGCGTTGTTCATGGCCATAAAAATTAGACCAATTAATTGTTACACCTTCTAACCATAACCGCCCTACAGTGTTGAGAATAAAAGCTATATCTGACTGCTGTTCCTGGGGATGACGAAGAGAAGTTAAAGTTACTACATTATTTTCTGGATATTGTTTAGTAAAAGTGGTTAAAGTTCTGCCGGGTCCCACTTCTAAGAAAATCCTATTTGGTTGTTGGAGTAACTCAGCTATTCCCTGACTAAAGCGGACGGTTTGTAGTAGGTGTTTTGCCCAATAATGGGGGTCGGTTGCTGCGGCTAAAGTGATCCAAGTCCCACTAATGTTAGAGATAAAGGGAATTTGCGGGGGATGGAGTGTAATTTTTTGCAGGTGCTGAGTAAATGCCTCAATCATCGGCTTCATCATCGGGGAGTGAAAAGCATGGGAAGTATGCAGCCGCCGACAAGCGATTCCGGTTGTAGTTAACTGCTGTTCTAACTGATTAATTGCTTCCATCGTGCCAGATACAACACAACCACAAGGGGCATTAATGGCAGCGAGAGAAAGTTCTGTGCTTAAAAGCGATCGCACCTCTAACTCTCCCATTTGTACCGCCAGCATTGCCCCGTGAGCCATTTGCTGCATTAATTTTCCGCGATGAACGATTAAAACTAAAGCATCTTCTAAGGTAAAAACCCCCGCTAAAGTCGCCGCCACATATTCCCCTAAACTATGGCCAATCATGGCTTCTGGATGTATTCCCCAAGCCATCCATAACTTAGCTAAAGCATACTCAATGATAAATAATGCAGATTGAGCGATCGCCGTTTGCTGGAGTTGTTCGGCTGTTTCTTCACTATTTGCTGGATGATATAACAACTGTCGCAGGTCTATTCCTAGATGGGGTTGCACTAACTCAGCACATCTGTCTATTTGTTCCCGGAAAATCGGCTCACGCTCATAAAGTTCTCGCCCCATATTCACATATTGAGAACCCTGACCAGGAAACATAAACACCACCGGAGGGGAAGAGGGCTGATGATAACTGGTAAAAACTCCCGGACTATGGGGATTTGTCAACTTTTGAATAGCATGATCAACATCTTGGCAAACCAACACACGACGATGATCAAACGTCTTGCGACCGACAGCCAGGGTATAAGCCACATCCGCTAGTGATAAATCAGGGTGGTTTTGCAAATGACCCGCTAAATTAGCCGTCGCTGTTGCCAAAGCCGCCTCAGTTCTGGCGGAGAGTAACAACACCTGCCAAGGACGACCCGGAGAAGCGGTCATGGTTGGGGCTTCCTCTAAAATTACATGGGCATTAGTACCACCCACACCAAAAGAACTCACCCCCGCCCGTCGTGGCTGTTTTGTTTCCCAGTTAGTCAGCTGATTGTTTACATAAAAAGGACTATCAGGTAAATTAAGTTGGGGATTAGGTCGCTGAAAATGTAAGCTAGGGGGTATTTGTTTGTGCTTGAGAGCTAAAACAGTTTTAATTAAACCTGCCACACCCGCCGCCGCATCTAAATGTCCGATATTAGTTTTGAGAGAACCTATGGCACAAAAGCCGGTTTTTTGGGTACTGGCGCGAAAAGCTTGGGTTAGCGCTGCAATTTCAATCGGGTCGCCAAGACTAGTGCCTGTACCGTGAGCCTCTATATAGGTGATAGTTTCCGGTGCAACCTCAGCCACCAACTGAGCCGTTTTAATCACTTGAGCCTGACTATCTATGCGGGGTGCCGTGTAACTAACCTTGAGAGAACCATCATTATTAATAGCAGAACCCTTGATAATAGCATGGATGTAATCTTGATCAGCGATCGCCTCCTCCAATCTTTTTAAAACCACAATTCCCACACCTTCACCACCCACAGTCCCCAGTGCCTCCGCATCAAAAGCCCGGCAATGTCCGTCAGGAGAACCAATTCCCCCCTCCTTGTAAAAATACCCTTGCTTTCTTGTAGAACTGATAGCCACACCACCAGCCAAAGCCATATCAGCTTCACCATTCAACAAACTTTGGCAAGCCAAATGCACAGCCACCAAAGAAGTAGAACAAGCCGTTTGCACTGTCAAACTTGGGCCCCGTAAATTCAACTTATAAGCCACACGGGTAGTTAAATGGTCTTTATCAGCCGCAATTAATATTTGTCTAGTATCTAAAACAGCAGCAATATGATCGTGAGAATAAACATTTAACACATAACCACTCTGACCAGTACCAGCATACACCCCCATACTACCGGGGTAATTTTCCGGGTTATAACCAGCATTTTCTAAAGCCTCCCAAGCACACTCTAAAAAAATCCGATGTTGAGGATCAGTTATTTCTGCATCTCTAGGATTAAACCCAAAAAAATCAGCATCAAATAATTCCGCCCCCTCTAATACCCCTCTCGCTTTCACAAAATGAGGATGATTAACTTTATCCGCATCTATTCCTGCCGCCAAAAGTTCCTCATCACTAAAAAAAGTAATAGATTCCACACCCGCTTGTAAATTCTGCCAAAACTCATCTATATTTTTCGCCCCAGGAAACCGCCCCGACAAGCCAATTATTGCTATTTCCGCACCATTACTAATATAATTATCCATGACTATCATCCTCCTAAATATTTTTATTAGCCTTCATTTTTTCCCGGCGGTTTTTCTGTTGCAACTTACCACTAGCAATTTTTTCCGTTTGCGCCTTAATTTCCTCTTCCGGTATTTGTTGATTAATTTGACTTAAATATTTTGATAAAGAACTAACCGTTGGATATCTAAATAAATCCAAAATTGATAAATTCGTGTTAAATCTTGTTCGCAATTGCTCATGAACACGCACCATCAACAAAGAATGACCACCCAAATCAAAAAAATTATCATCAATACCTATCTGCTCAATCTTCAAAACCTGTTGCCAAATCCCCGTAATTACTTTTTCCACCTCAGTTTGTGGCAGCACCAAAGCAACCTCCAATTCCGGGCGGAATTTATCTGGTGCAGGTAAAGCTCGTCTGTCTACCTTGCCATTAGCAGTTAAGGGTAAGCTGTCCAAAACTACAAAAGCTTCAGGCAACATATAACTAGGCAACTTAGCCTGTAAAAAGCTCCGTAATTGGCTAATATTGAAAACTTGATTATTTTTTGATCCTAAATAAGCTACTAAACGTTGATTCCCCGGCACATCTTCCCTCGCAATCACCACCGTTTCCCCCACATCCGGGTATTGATTTAAAGCTGCTTCAATTTCCCCAATTTCAATCCGAAAACCACGAATTTTTACTTGATAGTCAATGCGTCCTAAATACTCCAGTTCACCATTAGGCAAATAACGAGCCAAATCACCAGATTTATAAAGTTTACCTTCCTGGCTCAAAGGATGAGTAATAAACCTTTCATCCGTAATATCTGAGCGATGGAGATAACCACGAGCTACACCACTACCACCAATGTACATTTCACCAGCAACACCAATCGGAACTAATTGCTGATTTTGATCTAACAAATAAACTGATAAATCAGGAATAGGTCTACCAATTACACTCGCCGTTGTCTCCAAATCAGCCACAGTTAAAGGTCGGTAGGTAACATGAATAGTAGTTTCTGTAATTCCATACATATTCACCAATTGGGGTGATTTATCTCCATGACGAGCAAACCAAGGCCGCAAACTTTGGATATCTAAAGCTTCACCCCCAAAAATGACTAAACGTAAGCTTAAATTCTGAATTGCATCTGTTGATTCTTCTACTTTAATTAGTTGGCGAAAAGCAGAGGGAGTTTGATTTAAAATTGTTACTTGTTCTTGAGACAGTAACTTATAAAATGCTGCGGGGGATCTGCTCACCCAATAAGGTACAACTACCAACCGCCCACCATACAATAAAGCCCCCCATATTTCCCACACAGAGAAATCAAAAGCATAGGAGTGGAACAAAGTCCAAACATCCTGCTGCTGGAAGTTGTACCAAGGCTGCACCGCAGTAAACAAACGGGCAACATTACCATGATTAATTAACACCCCTTTGGGTTGACCTGTAGAACCGGAAGTATAAATTACATAAGCTAAATTTGCAGATGTTGTATTGCTGATGGGGTTAGCTGTGCTTTGGGAGAGAAATAAATTTTCATCTGCGTCTAAACAGATAACTTTGGCATTGTGGGCGGGTAATGTTGCTAACAGGTGTTTTTGGGTTAACAGTACCGAGACTTGGGCATCTGTCAACATATACCCTAACCGTTCCTGGGGATAAGTGGGATCAAGAGGAACATAAGCACCACCAGCTTTGAGAATTGCTAAAATACCAACGAGCATTTCTAGCGACCTTTCAACACAAATTCCCACTAATACCTCTGTCCCAATTCCCAATTTTTGCAAGTAATGGGCTAACTGATTCGCTCTTTGATTTAATTCCCAATATGTTAATTTTTCACTCTCAAATACCACTGCCACAGCATCAGGAGTTTTTTCTACCTGCACCTCAAATAATTGATGTAAACACAATTCCGGCAAAATCTCAGTTTTACCTCGACTCCATTCTAATAATTGCCCTTCCTCAGTCTGATTCAGTAATCGTAATTGACCAAGCTGCTGTTCAGGTTCGGCAATAATTCCATTGAGTAAAACCTCAAAATTTGCAGCTAAACGCTCAATCGTCACAGCATCAAATAAATCAGTATTATACTCAAACTTACCAAATAACCCCGCTTCTACCTCTTCCAAAACTAAAGTCAGATCAAATTTTGTTGTTGTCTGCTCAACCCCTAAATTCTCTACCTTTAACCCAGGTAAATCCAATTGTTTATTAGCCGCATTTTGGAAAACAAACATCACCTGAAATAAAGGATTATAGCTCAAATTGCGTTCCGGTTGGATAGCTTCCACCAACTTTTCAAACGGTAAATCCTGATGAGCATAAGCCCCCAGTGCCACTTCCCGCACTTGTTTGAGTAAATCACGAAAACTAGAATTACTAGCTAAATGACTCCTCAATACTAAAGTATTCACAAAAAAACCAATTAGATGTTCAATTTCACCTCTATTTCTATTCGCAATCGGTGCACCCACTAAAATATCTGTCTGCCCTGTATAACGATACAGCAAAGTTTTAAACCCTGCTAAAAGTGTCATAAATAAAGTGACACCCTCTTGCTTTGATAAGTCTTTTAATGCCTCAGTTAAATTTTTTGGTAATACAAATGATAAAGTTTTACCCCCATAAGTTTTAACTAGGGGACGAGGACGGTCAGTAGGTAATTGTAAGATTGGTAATTCACCTGCTAATTGTTGCTGCCAATAAGCCAATTGATTTGTTAAGACTTCTCCCTCTAACCATTGTCTTTGCCAAATCGTAAAATCTGCATATTGAATTGGTAATACTGGTAAAGGAGCAGGTTTAGCAGTACAAAAAGCTGTATACAGTACGGACAATTCCCGAATTAATATCTCCGTTGACCAACCATCAGAAATAATGTGATGCAGAGTTAATAAAATTACACATTCTTCAACATCTAACTGGAGAATTTTTCCTCTGAATAATGGTGCTTGGGTCAAATCAAATCCTGTTTCAACCTCAGCTTTAATTAAACACTCTAATTCAGCTTCTCGCTGTTTCTGGGGAATAGTTTGTAAATCAACAATTGATAAATCCCAATTTACAGTATCAGCAATAATCTGGATTGGTTGCCCCTCAACCATGACAAAGCTAGTTCTCAAAATCTCATGTCTTTTAATAATTTCTTGGAAACTAGCAACCAGAGCATTTATATTTAGATTTCCCTGTAACCGGATAATTCTAGGTAAATTATAAGCAGCACTACCCGGCTCAACCTGTTCAAAAAACCATAATCTTTGCTGGGCAAAAGAAACAGGAATATTTTTATCCCTAGCAACAGGAATAATATTTGTAATTTCTTGTTGATCCCCCCGGAGAGCTATTTCTATCTGTTGTGCTAATGCAGCTAAATTTGGTAATTCAAACAGTTTTGATAAAGGAATTTCTACACCAAAAGTAGTACAAATGCGGGAAATTACTTGAGTAGCTAAAAGAGAATGCCCCCCCAAATCAAAGAAATTATCATCAATACTCACTGCTGATAAATTTAACAACCCTCCCCAAATTCCTGCTAAAACTTCCTCTATAGGAGTGCGGGGTGCAATCACAGCATTTTTTTTATTAACTACTGCTTCCGGTGCAGGTAAAGCATTCCGGTCTACTTTACCATTAGTTGTTAGGGGTAAAGCTTTGAGAATTATAAAAGATGTCGGAATCATGTATTCCGGTAACTTTGCTTTAAGGAAGTTGCGGAGATTTAATTCTGAATTATTTTGATTAGTGAGAACGATATAAGCAATCAGTCGTTTTTCTTCTAATATTTCTTCCCTCGCAATCACTACCGCTTGCTGTACATCTGGATGTTGAGTTAAATTTATTTCAATTTCTTCTAACTCTATCCGGTAGCCACGAATTTTTACTTGATTATCAACCCTACCCAAAAATTCTATATTGCCATTTTCTAAATAACGAACTTTATCACCTGTTTTATACAATCGTAGTTCTTGATTTAGTAAAGAATGGGAAATAAAACTTTTAGCTGTTAGTTCAGGTTGGTTTAAATAACCCCGACTTAACCCCGCACCACCAATATACAGTTCACCGGGAACACCAATAGGAACAGGTTTTAATTGTTCATCTAAAATATAAACCTGAGTATTAGCTAGTGGACGACCTAAAGGAACTGTATCCGCAGTAAAATTATCTAGATTTCCCACCGCATAAGTTAAAACCCCAATGGTTGTTTCTGTCGGTCCGTAATGATTGAAAATTTTACAAGTGGGTGTTTGTTGTTGAATTTGAGTAATTAATTTCCAACTAACAGCTTCACCACCCAAAATTAAACATTGACGAGGAAGCATCGAAACTGTTGACGGGGTTGAAGCTAAAAGTGCAGATAAATGTGCAGGTACAATTTTTAAACAGTCAATGGGATTTTGTTGAAAATATTCTGCTAACTGCACCGCATTTGTTACTCGTGCAGAAGAAATAATATGTAAACAACCCCCACGACACAAAGCCGGGAAAATCATCGTATTCCCCAAATCAGCACTTAAACTAGAAACAGTAGCATAATTTGCCGATGTGGGTAGATGTAATTGATTTGTAATAGCCTGGATATAATTGCATAATTGACGATGTTCTGTAGCCACCGCTTTTGGTATACCCGTAGAACCGGAAGTAAAAATAATATAAACTAAATTTTCTGGTTTTACTTCTTTTTCAGGATTTTCTACACTTTCATTAGTAATAATTCCCCAATCTTGATCAAGATTAATTACTGTATTATTTTCAAAATTGTGAACTAAAGATTGTTGAGTAATTACTAATGCTGTTTGTGCTGTTTGTAAACGTAAATTTAAAGCTGCTATTGGTAAATTAGGCTCAAGTGGTAGATATGCACCCCCGGCTTTAATAATACCCAATAAACCAATGATCATTTCTATAGAACGTTCTACACACAACCCCACTACAACATCAGGTTTAACTCCCCGTTTTTGTAAATAATGTGCTAGTTGGTTAGATTTACGATTTAATTCACTATAAGTAATTGATTGATTTTCAAAAACAACAGCAACATGATCAGGTGTTTTAATAGCTTGTTCAGTAAATAACTCATGAATACATTGATAATTTTCTACCTCATCAACCTGAGTTTGATTAAATTCTACCAAAAGCTGATAATATGCTTCTGAGTTAAGAATATTTAATTGATTAATAGATAATTCTGGTTGATTAATTACACTGCCTAGTAATGTTTGTAACTGAGAAGCTAATCTTTGAATTGAGTTAGGAGTAAAGTAATTGACATCATAAACCAAATTAATAGTTAAAGTATTTTTGCCTAATAAGCAAGCAATTTTCACTTTAAATATTTCAATACAACTGTATATATCCTGAATAGTAAATTTTAAATTACCTATTGATAAATGTTCAGCACTTTGGACAAATTCAAAACCAAAGGGAAAAACTAAAGGCTGTTCATTTTCCCTAAATTCAGGAGTAAAATAATCTTGCCAATCAATAGCATTTTCTAAGCTTTGTATTACCTGTGCTAATACTTCGCTAAACTGTAAATTGGGCTGTAATTGAGTTTTAATAGGTAGCCAAGTTGCTAATAAACCCAATGTATTTTTTAGTTCTTCATATTCACGTCGGCTGCTGGCTGTACCAATGATAATTTCTGATTCTCCTGTCAGTTTCCAAATCAGGATTTTCCAACAAGCTAACAATATTACATCAACAGATGTTTGATACTTTTGGGCTAATTGTTCAATTTGAGCAATTAATTCTTGATTTAATTCTAATTTATAAGTATCTGTAATGAAATGAGAATGTTGTGATATTTGCTGATCAGGTAATTTTAAACTTGATAGATGAGAATTTAGTTGTTGTTGCCAATATTCTTGGGTAGTTTCGGCATCTTCATCTGTGAGTAATTGATTTTGCCATTCGGAAAATTGAATATATTGGACAGTTTCATTATTTACTGCTGTTCCTTGGTCGCATTGCACATAAACATCACTAATTTGAGCAACTAAGTTAGTTAATGTTTGGCTATCAGCGCATAAAGCAGGCAAGGAAATAATTAAAATATGTTGTGTAGATGATACTTGGATTAAAAATAAATTTAATGGGTTATTTTGATGATTCTGTCTCAATAACCAAAATATTTCCCGGATCTTAACTTGAATATCCAGTTGAATTTCATTTGTTAAATCTAAATATTCCCAATTGTAAAAACTCTGGTCATTAATTACCATGACCGGAACTTTTACACCAGGTAAAGTATAAAAATTTGTTCTCAATATTTCTGATTCTTTGACAATTTCATCTAGAGCATTTTGTAAAATCTCTAGTTGGAGTTTACCTTCTATAAGAACAGCACATTGAGAACAAAACGCCGAACTGTTTTGTTGTAGCAACCAGATTCTTTTTTGTTGGGGAGCAAGTTTAAAACCGCTAATTGTTGGAGTTTGTATTGTCATTGGTTTAATATTTTTCTCTTGTTACTAATAGATTCTTAATAGGTGGGCATTTATGAGCATAATTCGCTTTTATTCAAACTTCAAATTAGCAATGCCCACCCTACAAATATCTCTGTTTTCATTAGGTGGTGCGTTACACTACGTTAACGCACCCTACGAAATTGGATCATTTATTTTTTGGTCTGTTCTATTACGCAACTACAAATACCTTACTAATAGATTTTCAATAGGTGGGCATTTATGAGCATAATTCGCTTTTATTCAGACTTCAAATTAGAAATGCCCACCCTACAAATTCTTCTACACATCCTTCATTATTACGGAACTGCTATTAATCATATTTCCCATAGCTACTACAATTTTACGTTGTCCCAAAAAAGGATTTCTACCATGAGCAGCCAGCATATTATCTAGCATAATAATGTCCCCTTTTTGCCAGGGAAAGCTAATTTTTGATTGCTCATAAACTTCATTAATTTCTGCAATTTCGCTATCTGAAATTGCTGTACCATCACCAAAGTAGACGTTACGAGGTAGTTTTGATTCTCCAAATATAGATAGTAGTGAATTTCTTACTTCTGTATCTAAATAGGAAATGTGATGTAACTGAATTTGGTTAAAAAATACAGATTCACCAGTTTTCGGATGTACGGCTAAAGCTGGTCTAATTTGGCGAGTTACTAAGCCATTGTCATTATACCATTCAAATTCAATTCCGGCTTGCAAACAATAATTTTCTACTACTTGTTTATCTGTAGTTTGAAAGAAGTTTTGCCAACTAACATCTAAACCTTCGGCATAGTTTCGCACATACATTAACTGTTTTGTGGCTAATTTTTCTCGTAGTTGAGAACTAAGCAATTTATAAGCTTTGCGACAGTCAACAATAGGGGTTTCTCCTCCTTCCTCCGCAGGTTGAACACAGTAAAACCAAATTTTTAAGGGGAAACAATGTAAATGAGAACTTTCATTATGTAAAAGAATAGCTTTGTCGGCTGGGTAGGGTGTAGAGCCGTAAACTTTTCCCCCTTCACCGGTGCGGGGTAAGTCTCCATACTCACCAAATAAGTTAGGGCAAATTGTTTGAGCAAATTTTTCAAATTCTAAAGCTGATTTTACCTGAAAGTCTCTAAATAAAATTGCTCCATGTTTTAATAATTCTGTTTCTAAATATTCTAGGTTATTTTCAGCCCAGGAGATTAAATCAATTTCGGAAGTATGAGGTTGAATTATTAAGGGGAATTTTTGTTCTGGTTGTAGATATTTGGTTTTAATTAAATTTTCTACTGATAAATTCACGGCTTTGGGGGCAATGTTCATGAATTTTTGTTTTTTGGCGGCTTTGCGTTCCTGTTGTTGCATGGTTTGTTGGGATTTTTCGGCTATGGTTAATATTTCTAATGTGTTGATACGGTTTTGTGGTTGTTGCACAATATTGTTAAGTAATGTTTGCCAATTATTTGTCATGCGCTCAATGATATCTTTAGCAAATAAATCGGCGTTATATTGCCATTTTCCTGCTATTCCTTGTGTTGTTTCTGTGAGGAATAGGGCTAAATCAAATCTAGCGGTTTTAGTTTCTACTGGTAATAAATCTAAGGTTAGTCCGGGTAATTCTAGTATAGATGTTGGGGTGTTTTGCAGAACAAATAAAACCTGAAATAATGGGGATGTATGACTTAAACTGCGGTCTGGTTGTAATTCTCTTACTAATTCGTCAAAGGGTAAATCTTGATGGCTGTATGCTGATAAAGTTTGAGTGCGAACCCGTTGTAATAGTTCGGTAAAAGTGGGATTTCCACTTAGGTCAGTTCGTAAAACTAATAAATTAATAAAGAAGCCAATTAATGGTTCTATTTCTGCTAGGTTACGGTTGGCTACATCAGTACCAACAATTATATCATCTTGGTTAGTGTAGCGTTGCAATAAAATTTTAAAACTTGCCAGCAGGGTCATAAATAAAGTGACATTTTCTTGCTGGGAAAGCTGTTTTAATTCTTTGGCGACTGTTGCGGGGATGATAAAACTCAAACTAGCTCCCCAGTTGGTTTTCACCTCAGAACGGGGGCGGATAGTGGGTAATTTTAATACCGTTAAATTAGCTAATTGTTGTTGCCAATAGTTGAGTAAAGCGGTTCGTTTTTCTCCTTGTAGTTGTTGACGTTGCCAAGCTGCAAAATCTGCATATTGTATGAATAATTCTGGGAGGGGTGAGGGTTTACCAGCAATAAAAGCGCGATAAATTGCGGCTAATTCTCGAATTAATACACCTATTGACCAGCCATCAAAAACGATATGGTGAATTGTAAATAATAAAATGTGTTCTTGTGGGTCTAGTTGTAAAAGTTTACATCTGAATAAGGGTGCTTGAGTAAAATTAAAGGGAAGTTGAAATTCTTCGATACTTAAACGCTGAATTTCTGTTTCTCTGGTAGCTGTGGTTAATTCCTGCAAGTTAATTACAGGGATGTTTATTTGTATTTGTGGAAGAATTACTTGTAAAGGTTGGTCATTTTCTAGAATAAAGGTAGTACGTAAAACTTCATGGCGGCGGATAATTTCGTTAATACTTTGCTCTAGTATATCTACATTTAATTCACCAGATAAACGCACTGCGGCGGGCATATTGTAAATATAGCTATCGGGGTTTAGCTGTTGCAGTAACCATAATCTACCTTGGGCAAAGGATAAGGGTAAATTACCATTACGGTTAACTGGTTTAATTGATATGATATCCTGATTATTTGCTTTTTGAATAACTGGGGTTATTTCGGCGATGGTAGGAAATGTAAATAAATCTTGTAGGGATATATCTACATTTAAAGTTTTACGAATACGGGAAATAACTTGAGTAGCAAGTAGGGAATGTCCACCTAAAGCAAAGAAATTATCATTAATTCCTATGGGGGATATGCTTAAAATTTGACTCCAAATTGCGGCTAAAATTTCCTCAATTGGGGAACGTGGGGCTGTAAAGTTGTTTGTTAGTTGATGAGTATTTTCTGGTGCAGGTAAGGCGCGACGATTTACTTTACCATTTGGTGTTAATGGTATTGTATTTAAAGTGATGAAAGCAGAAGGGATCATGTATTCAGGTAGTTTTTTCCTTAAATACTGATTGAGTTCGGGAATTATTCTATTTTCTGCGACTAAATAAGCAACTAAACGCTGATTTCCTGGTATATCTTCCCGGACTATAACTACACACTGCTGCACGTCGGGATGTTGTTCTAATAGAGTTTCTATTTCTCCTAATTCAATACGGAAACCTCTTAATTTTACTTGATAGTCAATGCGTCCTAAATATTCAATTTCTCCGTTGGGAAGATAACGGGCTAAGTCGCCGGTTTTGTAAATCAGTGTATTAGGTTGAAAGGGGTTAGGGATAAATTTTTCTGTGGTTAATTCTGGGCGGTTTAAATATCCTCTGGCTAAACCTAAGCCGCCAATATGCAATTCTCCGGGAATGCCTGGGGGTACAGGTTGCAAATGTTTGTCTAAAATATAAATTTGTGTATTAGCTAAAGGACGACCAATAGAAATTGTTTTTTCCTGTGGATTTAATTGATGAATTGTAGACCAAATTGTTGTTTCTGTTGGTCCGTATACATTCCAAATAGTGGCGGCTTTTTGATGTAATTGTGCGGCTAAATTCTGGGGTAAAGCTTCACCTCCACAAAGGATTTTTAGTTGTTTATTTCCTTGCCAACCTGCATCTAGTAACATTCGCCAAGTGGCTGGGGTGGCTTGCATGATGGTTGGATGAGAATTATTGAGTTTTTCGAGGAGTTTTATACCATCGGTGGCTATTTCTCTACTAGCAAGAGTGACTTTAGCCCCGACTGTTAAGGGGAGGAAGATTTCTAAAGTGGCAATATCAAAGGAGAGGGTAGTTACTGAGAGTAGATGATCTTGGCTGGTTAGCTGTAGCTTTTGCTGCATTCCGGTGAGGAAATTTACTACATTGCTATGGGTGATTTGTACGCCTTTGGGGTTGCCTGTAGAACCGGAGGTATAGATAGTATAAATTAAATTTTCCGGTTGAATGCTGGTGTTTGGTGGGGTGTGTGGTTGTGTGGCGATGTTGCACCAGTCGCTATCTAGACAGATAACTTGGGCTGAGTGTGGGGGGAAGAAGGGTAATAAATGTTGCTGTGTCAGTAAAAATGGAGTTTGTGAGTCTTCCAGCATGAATGCTAAACGGTCTGGGGGAAAACTAGGATCTAGGGGAATGTAAGCTGCTCCAGACTTGACAATGGCGAGGAGGACGGTGATCATGGAAAGAGTGCGATCGCACAAAACTCCCACTAGCATTTCTGAACCTATACCCAAGCTTTGCAGGTAGTTAGCTAGTTGATTGCTTTTCTGTTCTAATTCCTCATAAGTTATCTGTTCATCTCCAGCCACTACAGCCACGGCGTTTGGGGTGCGCTGTACCTGGGCGGTAAACAGTTCATGAACGCAGAGATCAGGATATTCAGTGTTAGTTTGATTCCATTCTATTAATATTTGCTGTTGTTCGCTGGGAGTAAGCAGAGATAATTCAGATATAGTTTTTTCACAATTAACCGTAATATCTGTTAATAATACCTCTAAATGTTTCACCATCTGATTAATATCATCAGCATCAAACAAATCAGTATTATACTCTAATTCCCCAATTAATCCCTGTGGAGTTTCGGTGAAAGCCAAACTGAAATCAAAGCGAGATGTATCACCATCCACCTGTAAATATTCCCCACTTAAACCAGGTAATTGTAATGTTTCTCCTGGTGCATTCTGTAGGGCAAACATCACTTGAAATAAAGGTGTATGATTAATACTCCGTTGAGGTTGTAATTCTTCTACTAATAACTCAAAGGGCAAATCCTGATGGGTATATGCTCCTAAAGTTACCTCGCGTACTTGTTGTAATAAATCCTGAAAACTAGGATTTCCTGCTATTTGAGTACGCAGCACTACAGTATTAACAAAACAACCTATTAAACCCTCAATTTCTTTGCGGTTACGGTTAGCAATAGGAGAACCAATTAAAATATCTTCCTGCCCGGTGTAACGATATAGCAAAGTTTGAAACCCTGCTAACAATGTCATAAATAATGTGACACCTTGCTTTTGACTGAGAATTTTTAACTCATTGGTCAATGCTAAAGATAGTTGAAAATTCTCCTTTTTACCGCTATAACTTGGTTGCTGTGGACGTGGTTTAGCAATAGGTAATTCTAATATTGGTAAATCACCGCTTAACTGTTGTCGCCAATATTCTAATTGAGTAGTAAAAGCTTGAGTTTGTAAATGTGTTTTTTGCCAAACTGCAAAATCTGCATATTGAATTGGTAAATTTGCTAATATACAGGGTTTATCTAAACAAAAAGATTCATACAAAGCGACTAACTCCCGGATAATTACACCTGAAGACCAACCATCAGCAATAATGTGATGTATGGTAAATAACAATAAATATTCTTTTTTTCCTAACTGTAATAAACAAATATTGAATAAGGGGGCGGTAGTTAAATCAAAATTATGTCGCGCCTGAATTTTTAGCCAATGCTGTTGCTCTAATTTCTGTTGGGCTGGTGGTAAATACTGTAAATCAATTACAGATAATTTTATTTTCACTTCTGGCAAAATCACCTGTACAGGTTGACCATCTACGCTATGAAATGCTGTTCGTAAAACTTCATGACGGCGGATAATTTTATTAAAGCTTTGTTCTAAAGCGGTAATATTTAATTCTCCTGTAAATTTGATTGCTTTAGTTAAATTGTAAACAGTATTTCCTGATTGGAACTGATCAAGAAACCATAATCTTTGCTGGGCAAATGATAAGGGTAAATTACCACTTCTGCTTACTTTCTCAATGGGTATAGTGCTGATTTTTTGTTCATTTCTAAGCTCAATTTCTATTCTGTCCGCTAGTGCTGCTAATGTTGGATATTCAAATAAATTACGTAATGGTAACTCTATTTTAAAGGTTTCTCGTATATGTGAAATTACTTGTGTAGCCAGTAATGAATGTCCACCCAACTCAAAAAAGTTGTCCTCAACTCCTATTTGTTGAACACCAAGAATTTTAGCCCAAATTCCTGCCAATACTTCCTCTACAGGGGTACTAGGAACAATAAATTTACCTTTTTTACGTTGGTTTAATTCTTCTGGGGCGGGTAATGCTTGACGGTTAACTTTACCATTTGGTGTAAGCGGTAATGCTTCTAAAATGGCAAAGATAGAAGGTAACATATAATCAGGTAAATTTTGTTTGAGGAAATTATTTAATTCACTCAAATCAATATTTTCAGCATTATTAGGAACTAAATAAGCTACTAAATATTTATCTTGATTGGCTTTTTCCTTTGCTATAACTACGGCTTCTCTAATTTGGGGATGCTGAGTTAATTGTGCTTCTATTTCTCCTAATTCTATCCGAAAACCACGAATTTTTACTTGATAGTCAATACGTCCAATAAATTCAATTGTACCATCAGCTAAATAACGTCCTAAATCACCAGTTTTATATAATCTTGTTCCTGGTTCTTGACTGTAAGGATTAGGTATAAATCTTTCTGCTGTTAAATCAGGACGATGTAAATATCCTTGACCTACACCCCAACCACCAATATATAATTCTCCAATTACACCAATAGGAACTGGTTGTAAATTTTGGTCTAATAAATAAATTTGTGTGTTAGCAATTGGTTGACCTAAAGGAACTATTTTAGTTAGGTTTTTGGCTGTGATTTTAATTGGATAAGTGGCAACAATTCCGCAAGTTTCTGTTTGCCCAAACATATTAATAAATTGAGTTTGATGATTAAGATTCAAGTGCCAAAAATGCGGAATATCAGATAATAAAGGTTCACTAGCGGAAACAATTAACCGCAATTGATTATCTAAAATCTCCTTTCTTGTTTCTGCTGATAAATTAGCTAAAACATAGTTACAATTACGCCAATAGGAAGGAACAATATCAATAACTGTAACATTATCTTGCTTAATTCCTTGAAATAAAGCTAAGGGGTTATGACGTTGTTCTTGAGTGGCAATTTTAACGGTTGCACCTTTGGTTAAAGGAACTATTAACTGTCTGACAGAGGAAGAAAAAGCTAGAGATGCTGTATGTAAATAAATATCATTAGCGGTAATACCCAATGCTTTTTGCATTGCTTGAACATAATGGCATAAGTTAGCATGGGTGACTCGCACACCTTTGGGTTTACCTGTTGAACCGGAAGTATAAATTACATAGGCCAAATTTTCAGGATAGGTTAAATTTAGTAAATTTTCGGCTGATTCTTGAGCGATAATATGCCAAATTTTATCTAAACAAACTATTTCTGCTGTGTCTGTTTGTAATTCATGGCTAAGGTGTTTTTGAGTTAATAAAATTTTGGGCTGGGAGTTTTGCAACATGAACGTTAAACGTTCTTTAGGATAGTTGGGATCTAAAGGTACATAAGCACCACCAGCTTTCAAAATACCCAAAATTCCCAATATCATTAATGGGGATCTCTCAACACATAACCCTACTAAAACCTCAGCACCTACACCTAATTTTCGTAAATAATGAGCAATTTTATTAGTAAGTTGGTCTAGTTGCAGATAAGTGATTTTTTCAATTTCCGAAATTAGGGCTATTTGATCAGGATTATTAATTACCTGTTCGGTAAAAAGTTGATGAATACATTGATTTTTTTGATAATTGGTTTGAGTGTGATTAAATTCTAGTAGTAGTTTTTGTTTTAAGGTAGAATTGAGAATTGTTAATTGAGAAATTTGCTGTTTGGGAGTATCAATAGCATTGGTAATTAATGTACAAAATTGGTCGGCTAAATTTTGAATATCATCTAATACAAACAGATTGGCATCATAAGCAAATTCTAAGTTAATAGCATCTTCATGAGTTATTAATTTAATGTTGTATCTGTCAGTTTGTACATATTGTTGATTAATGGTAAAACATACATCAGCATATTTGTACTGTGGTAATGAGGGGACAGACTCAAAAGATAATGGTATAAATTCTGGGTTGGATTTTTGATAGTCTAATTGAAAATAATCACCATAAGTAGTGGCTTCAGAGATTTTATTTTGAATTTGTTGTAAAAGTTCAATAAAAGTATTTTCTTCTTGAATATAGAGATGAATGGGTAAGGTTTTGGATAGTAAACCCAAAGCTGGTTGTAATTCTGGGTGACTGCGACCGTCAACCACAAAACCAAGGATGAGATTTTGCTGTGCTGTGAGTTTCCAAATTAGGATATTCCAACAAGTAAATAGTAATTGATTGATTGATATTCCCTGAGTTTGAATATAATAATTAATTTTTTCTCTTAATTGGTGGTTGAGTGGGAAATTATAAGTTTGGGGGTGAAATTCTAATGTGTTCTGTATTGGTTTTGTAAATGGTAATTGTAAGGTTGTTATAGCAGAATAATCTAGATTTTGCCAATATTCTCTACCAGCTTGGGTGTCTTCTCCTGTTAATAATTCATTTTGCCATGCTGCTAAGTCAGCATATTGTAAAATTTCTGAATTTAATGTTTGTTGATGATTAACAAGCTGTGCATAATTAGCACTAATTTCTTGGACTATATTATGTAAGGTGACTTTATCGGCAGATAAAGCAGGTAAGGCAATGATGAAAATATGTTTTTGATTTGTTACTTTAACTAAAGATAAATATAAGATTTCACTTTGTTCTAAATCAAATTTAATTTGAATTAATCTATCAAATAATGGTGATAAATTATTTACATCTTCGTTAATATGCCAAATAAGATTTTGCTGATTGATAAATTGTAGAGGGACATTCATTCCCTGCACTTGTCGGTAGTTAGTGCGGAGGATTTCATAAGTATCTACAACTTGGGTAACAGCAGTTTTTAAAACTTCTATTTGTAAATTACCTGTGATTTCTACAGCACAAACAGAATTATAAACACAGTTACTATTTGTTTGTAAGTGCCATAAATATTTTTGTTGTGGTGATAGTTCAAAACCTTCTATTGTTGTTAGCATTTCTCTCTTCAATCCTGTTGTTTAATTAATAACTTCTCAATGGTTCGGACATTCCTACTATTACTTTTCTCTCTCCCACATAAGGCCGTCTACCATGTGCTGTTAGTAAGTTATCTAACATTAAAATATCACCGACTTGCCAAGGAAAAATTACCGTTTCTTGTTGATAAATTGCGCGGAGTTGGTCTAATACTTCTGCTTCAATTGGTGAACCGTCTCCGTAGTATGTATTATGTGGTAGTTCGTCTTCAGAAAATTCGGTTAATAAGGCTTCTCTAATTCCTTTCTCTAAGGTCGAAATATGAAAAAATACTGCATGGTTAAACCACACTAATTCACCTGTTTGGGGATGAGAAATAATTGCGGGTCTGATTTGTCGAGTTTTTAATTTATTCCCTGGTTTCCATTCAAAATCAATGCCATTTTCAACACAAAAAGTTTCTACTTCTGTGGGGTTGTTGGTTTGAAATACGGTTTCCCAAGGTAAACCAAAACCATTACCAAAGTTACGCACATATAAGACTTGTTTTTGTGCAAAGCGATCGCACACCGTTTTCGGTATCCTTTGGTATAGTTTTCTGGTATCTGCTATTGGTGTCTCTCCACCTTGTTGTGCTGGTTTGACGCAGTGGAAAAAGATTTTTAACGGGTAAGTTGCAGCATAGGAGTTCTCGCTGTGAAGAAAAATACTTTGATCAGCAGGATGATCTGTAGATGTGTAGATTTTATCATGAATGGCATGACGGGGGGAAGAGCGATCGCTATATTCTATTAAATCACTCGAAATAGTTTTAATCAACTTCCCAAATTCTACCAAGTCTTGAACTGGAAAGTTACGAAATAAAATTCCTCCATATTGCTGTAAATGCCTTTCTACTAAATCTAAATTATTTCCTACCCAATCAATTAAATTAACATCTGCAATAGCAGGTTGAATTAACAATGGCAAATTTTGATTAGGAATAAGCGGTGCGATTTTGACTAATTCTTTAATACTTTGTCTCTTGATTTTCCCCAAAGTTTTGAGACTGGTTGTTGCTAGATTAACATTACTAACTTTAGACATGATTCTCTTACCAAATTACTGAAAAATTTATCTGACTCTATACACTCGCATTGCGTTTAATTAATTTCAGTTTTTGTCTACTAATATTTTCTAGTTCCTGTTGTTGGTGAGATTTTTGCTGTTGCTCGAATTTTTCTAAAACTTCAATTATTTGATTCACTTGCAAATCGGGGTTTTCTACAACTGAGCATAAAATTATTTCATAATGTTTAATTAGACGCTGAATGGTAGTTCTATTAAATAGGTTTGTTTTATATTCCACAGATCCACTAATCCCGTTTGGACTCTCACAAAGACTTAGTTTTAAATCAAATTTAGATGTACCTATATCTACTTCTTCCGGGTTCCAAGTTAAATCTGTTGTTGCTACCGTAGGAATAGGTGCATTTTGCAGAATAAACATCACCTGAAACAAAGGGTTATAACTTAAATTCCTTTCAGGTTGTAATTCTTCTACTAATTTCTCAAAAGGTAAATCCTGATGAGTGTAAGCATTTAAGGCATCAGCACGTAACTGTTTTAATAATAATCTAAAACTGGGATTTCCACTCAAGTTAGTCCGAAAAACTAGAGTATTGATAAAAAATCCAATCAGGTTTTCTGTTTCTGGATAACTGCGACCAACGACAGGAGAACCAATTAATATATCTTCTTGTTTAGTATAGCAGTAAAGTAAGGTTTTAAATACTGCCAACAAGGTCATAAATAAAGTTACACCTTCTTGCTGATTTAAGTTTTTGACTGCTGCTTTTAATTCTGATGGAAGGATAAAAAACTCTTTTCTACCTGTAAAAGTTTGAATTTCTGGTCTGGGTTTGTCGGTGGGAAGTTTTAATAAAGGTACGCTATTACTAAGTTGCTGTTTCCAGTAATTTAGTTGGGTGCTAAAAACTTCTGTTTCTAAGATTTCTCTTTGTCGGTAAGCGTAGTCAGCATATTGAATTTTTAATGGGGGTAAATTTACTTGCTGACCAGTAGATAATGCTTGATAGATGGTTGCTAATTCTTGGATGAGTACACCTATTGACCAACCATCAGAGATAATGTGATGAATAACAATTAATAGGAGATTTTCATTTTCCTGAATTTGAATTAGTTTAGCTCTAATTAAGGGTAATTGTTCAAGGTCAAATGATTTTTGAGTCGTTTGTACAATTATATTGGGTAACTCAGAACTATCAGTTAAATTTACAGTTGATAATTTCAGTTCTAAATTTTGGTGAATAATTTGTATTGGTTTGCCGTTTACAGATGTAAAACTTGTGCGTAAGCTTTCATGACGCTTAATAATTTCGTTGAAACTTTGTTCTAGAATTTCTGAGTTTAGTTTACCATATAAACGCACAGCTACGGCAACATTATAAAAAGGATTTTCCGGTTCTAATTGTTCAAGAAACCATAATCTTTCCTGTGCTAAACCTAAAGGTAAATTCTCTGTACGTGAAATAGGCTGTAATTGGAAAGGCTGATTTTTATCTTTATCTTTTGTTCGGATTTGTTCCACAATTTGAGCAATATTAGCGGTAAATAAATCTACGGCTGCTAATGATACCCCTAAATCTTGTTGAAGACGATTTTTTAACTCAAATGCTTGGAGGGAATCAATCCCTAAGTTACTTAAAGATTGTTCAAGATTCACCTGTTTTAAGGGAACAGATAATACTTGAGCGATTAATTTCTGTAAATAGCTGGTAACATTTTGGGTTGCAGATACTTCTAAATTTACATTTTCAAAAATACTACTGTAAATTACATTTAATGTGTTTGATAAAAATTGCGTTTTGGTAGTTCGGCGCTGTACTTTACCGCTAGAGGTTTTAGGAAGACTACCAGGTTTAATTAATATAACTGCATAAACTTGGACTTCAAATTCTTGGGAGATAACTTGACGAATAGTGCTAACAACTTCTTCAAAATCTGGTTTAGCACGAAATTCTAATTCTTGAACTATAACTAATTTTTCTTCGTTTTCTACTTCTACCGCAAAAGCAGCACAACCACTTAAACGCAAACTAGGATGGGAGTTTTCGGTGGTTAACTCAATATCTTGGGGATAAAGATTACGTCCTCTAATAATAATTAAATCTTTAGCTCTACCAGTAATAAAAAGTTTACCATTATGGAGAAAACCTAAATCGCCAGTTCTTAAAAAATTCCCTTGATTTGTATCTTTAAGTTGGGCTTGAAAGATTGCTTTTGTTTCCTCTTCTCGATTCCAATAACCATGACCAATACTCGCACTATTTACCCAAATTTCACCAATTTCGTTTTCTGAACAACGGGTTAATTTTTCAGGATGAGCAATAATAATTTGTTGTTCTGGCAGTAATAAATCACAGCCGATTAAAGTTACATTATCATTACTAGAATCTACAATTATTTGATTTTTTTCTAATCCTGCTTTTTCAACTTTAATAGTATTAGGTAAGCCAGATTTTATCGTACCTGCTATCATTAATGTTGCTTCGGCCATGCCATAACAAGGATAAAAAGCTTGAGGGTGAAAACCACATTCAGCAAAGGTTTGACTAAAACGCTCTAAGGTTTTTTGTCGGACTGGTTCAGCACCATTAAAAGCCACATCCCAACTACTTAAATCTAGCTGTGCGCGTTGTTCATCTGTAATTTTTTCTATACATAAATCATAGGCAAAGTTAGGAGCACCGCTTGTAGTTCCCTGATAATCAGAAATAGCTTTTAACCAACGATATGGTTTTTGTAAAAATGCTACTGGAGACATCATGATGCAGGGAAATCCACCATATAAAGGCTGTAATACTCCTCCTATTAATCCCATGTCATGATAGACTGGTAGCCAAGTGATAAACTTGCTGTTGGTGGAATGTTCCATACAAATTTTTGTCATGGCTGCATTGTGGATTAAATTGCCATGAGTAAGCATCACACCTTTGGGTATACCTGTAGAACCAGAAGTATATTGCAAAAATGCTAAACTATCAGCCGTAATTATGGGTTTTTGCCAACCAATTGCTTGAGTAGAATTAATGTTGTCAGTTGTTAGAAATTGGAAATTTTGTATATCAGTATTTGTTGTTAATAAAGGTTGTATTTGTGGTAAAACTGTGTTTGTGGTTAAGATGATTTTCGCTTGAGCATCTTTAAGAATAGCTTGGATTCTGGGAGTGTTGCGGTGATTTCGGGGAGGATAAGCGGGAACTGCAACCACTCCTGCATACAAGCAACCAAAAAAAGCGACTAAATAATCTAACCCTGGTGGGTATAAAAGTAATGCTCGCTCACCAGTTAGTTGTAATGCTTGCAGTTGAGATGCGATCGCTCTACTTCTCCAGTCTAATTCCCGATAAGTCAGAGTTGCAACTGCTTTCTCTCCATCCTCTAAAAAGGTAAAAGCTTTAGCTTCTGCTTGCACTAAAGACCTATAACTCATTAAGTCCAAAACCGTCGCACATTCTTTTAAACCATTTACAGAGTCAGTCATGGCAATTTTACAACCCTGATAGTAACAACAAATTCCTAGTCAAAATCTTTTCTTAAGTGCGATCGCAGACTGTAACGACGTTTTCGCCTCTATCTGTCATTAAGATTTCAGCACTTATTGATATTTATTTTCAACTACAAATTCAGCTTACGGCAACTGCTTAGAGATGACAACTAGCAATTAATGAGAAATTATTATCAATTATTTGTATCGCAATAAGCTCTCATTAACTCTACCAAAATCTATCCTTAGATAGATGACATTTTGCTAAGATGTCAAAAGAACAACCTTAAATCTACCGTAATACCAGTGTTTACAACGCTTTCAGGCTTTATGCTGTTACAGAGTGACACAAGCCAAGAGATAAGTAAATTGTTGAAAATGCTTGCTCATCCCGAAACTTTATGATAAAAGTTCTTATTAGTTTCAAAAATAAATGCAAATAATTTTCAGTTAAGTTTTTGCAAATATTTTGCAGATTATCTCAAGAACTATCAAGAATCTTTTGCGTTACTGAACAAGACGTGAAGGATTCTAGCCGTAAAAAGCCTTGTAGAGAGCGGGTGTAGCACTAGGAGCAACTGAAATGAAGTCTGATTTGATCAAAGAAATGCGCTCATTAGGATTATTATTAGTAGTTATTGGCAGTTTAGTTAAGCCTGCTTATGCAAATAACTTAGAAGAATTACCTAATCTCAAAGATAAAAAATCATATTCTAGCAGTGCGGAACAATTACTAGCACAAAGTAATGCAGTTAATAAAATTACAGGTGTTAGAGTAAATTCTACGGAAAAAGGTATTGAAGTTATTTTAGAGAGTGCTAACGCTGAAAACCTTAAGCCGGCAAATGTTAGCCAAGGAAATAATTTTATCATAGATATTCCCAATACAACCTTAGCTTTACCACAGGGTAAAAATTTTAACTTAGATAATCCAGATGAAGGGATTGTTTCTGTTAGTGTTAATCAAACCAACAACAACACCACCAGATTAATTGTTACAGGAAAAGATGGATTACCAAGCGTTGAAGTATTTGATGGTGATGAAGGCTTAATTTTTGAATTTATTCCCACTACAACTGCTAATACAAATAATGCTACAACAGCAACACTGGCTCAAATCACAGATATCAAACTCAACCCCACCAACACCGGAACAGAACTAGTTTTAACTACATCAGCAGCAGATAAGTTACAAGTCGCACCGAGACAAGATGGTAAAACCTTCATTATTGATATTCCTGAAGCGCAAATAGCTAATAATAGCAGCTTCTGCAGACAGCAACCTATTACTGGTATTAGTGAGATTTTAGCTATTAACATTGATGCTAATACTATTAGATTGAGTATCACGGGAGAAGCCAACGTTCCCACCGTAGAACTATTTGAAGATGATGCAGGGTTGATTTTCAGTATTGTTCCTGCTGCTACATCTCAACCAGATAATTCCACTCCAACAGAACAGCCAACACCAGATAATTCCACTCCAACGGAACAGCCAACACCAGATAATCAAACTCCAACGGAACAACCTACAACTTCTCAAGAACCAATAGAATTAACAGTTACAGCCACACCAGATGCAGGTTATTTAGTACCCGAAGCCAGCACCGGCACAAAACTAGAAGTTCCTTTGCGTGACGTTCCCGCATCTATACAAGTTATACCAAAAGAAGTAATTAGCGATCGCCAAGTTGTCAGACTCAACGAACTAGCAGACAATGTGAGCGGTGTACGTCCTCAAGCAACTTTAGGTGGACTCGCATCTCAAGGTTATTTTATTCGTGGTTTTGCTTCCGGTTTTGAAGCCCTGCGTGATGGCTATAGAGATTTTGGTTTTACCAGTCCTCGTGATGTCGCCAACATTGAAAGAGTAGAATTTCTCAAAGGCCCTTCTTCGGTTTTATATGGAAGTGCCAGCAGTCCTGGTGGTGTAGTTAACACTATTACTAAAAAACCCCTCTCAGATCCCTTCTATCAAATTGGTGGAACATTTGGGAGCTATGACTTTTACCGTGGCACAATTGATCTCACAGGATCACTGACAGAAAATCGTGCTGCACTTTATCGTTTAAATTTAGCTTATGAAAACGCTAATAGTTTTCGGGATTTTGTAGATAATGAAAGTGTATTTATTAATCCCGTTGTTAGCGTCAAAGTAGGAGAAACAACAGACCTCACCTTTGCTTATGAATATCAGAAATATGACTATGCCTTTGATCGGGGTTTTCCTTCTAATAGCACAGTAGTTTTTGATCTTCCCGTCAGTCGTTATTTAGATGAACCTAGTCTCAATGACTCTCAATATACCTCCAATAATTTCGCTTACAATCTAGAAAGTCAATTTGGTTACAACAATAACTGGAAATTTCGTCAAGGATTTAACATTCTTAACGTCACAGGGATAACAAGAGGCTCACAAACCGTTGCTATAAATCCCGATGGACAAACAGTAAGCCGCAGATACCGTATTTCTGATAGTCAGCAACAAAACATTGCTTTTCAAAATGAAATTAGTGGCAAATTTAATACAGGCACAATTCGCCATAATATCTTAGTAGGATTGGAGTTAGCTAATTATCAATTCCAAGATGATTTTTACCGGGGTACTATTGCGCCAATCAATATCTTTAACCCAGTATATGGCGCACAACCAGAAAATGTAAGACGTAATTTATTTGGCGAATATGGTGGGCAAAATGTAGCACTTTACCTACAAGATTTAATCGAACTTACACCCAATCTCAAATTTTTAGCTGGTGGTCGCTTTGACTGGGTTAATTCTTACGACACTAACTTTATAGCAGATACCACAACCAAAACTTCCGATTCTGAATTTTCTCCCCGTTTAGGTATAGTTTATCAACCTACAGATACCACTTCAATTTATGCCAGTTGGACAAATTCTTTTAACCCGCAAATCTTTGGGAGAAATAGCAGTAACGAACCATTTAAACCAGAAAAATCAGAACAATTTGAAGTGGGAATTAAGCAGGATTTTCTAGATAATCGTCTCTCGGCAACTTTAGCTTTTTTTGATATTACCAAGCAAAATGTTTTAAACTTTGATATTGATGGTTTTGGTATCCAAACAGGTGAACAAAAAAGCCGAGGCATTGAATTAGACGTAGTGGGAGAAATTTCACCAGGTTGGAAAATCATTGGTACTTATGCTTACACAGATGCTTATGTCAGCGAAGATAATGACATAAACACCTTGAATGATCGGTTAGCAGGAGTACCCTATCACAGTGCTAGTTTGTGGACAACTTATGAATTTCAACAAGGGAATTTACAAGGCTTGGGATTAGGATTAGGATTGGTTTATGCTGGTGAGCGTGAAGCCACTTTACCAAATAATATCCAAATTCCCTCTTATCTCAGAACAGATGCAAGTATCTTCTATAAACAGAATAATTGGCGGGCTGCTCTTAACTTTAAGAATCTTTTCGATAATAAATATTATGAAGCCCAAGGTTTCTATATTGTTCCAGCAGCACCTCTAACTGTGATTGGAAATATTACTTTTGAGTTCTGAGTCTAATATAATTCACAACTCTTATAGAGGAAACCTAAGTGATTCATGAAAAATTTTTCATAAGTGTAGAGTGGGCATTTTTGGGTAAAAAACTGATAGAAGCAGAAGATTGGAGGAAATGCTCACCTCAGTATTTTTCAAACATCAAACAGGAATCCTATATTATGTGTAGGATGAGTATTTCTAGGTCAAATTCTGAATCAAAGCCATTATCCTCAGAAATACCCAACCTCGTATATTTTGGCGTAGAGATATGGTAAAAATTATTTATATACACCATCTCTACAAAGAATCAATTGTGAACAAAAATCACATAATATTAGTTCATGAGTAACTGAACTATCTTAGGGATGAAAAATAAAATGATAAAGATTCGCAAAAAGCCGAATGTAAAATTAATTTTATACTTCAGCTTGTTATCCAATTTTATCTGGAGGTTTGATAATGCATACATTTTTCTGTGTTCAAGAATCTGTTCAATTAGGAAAAGTCCCATTGCTAATGCCGATGATTGGCAAACTTATATATTAGTGGAATGTCCTACATCTTGGGTTTATGAACCAAGAGTATATGCCACAGTTCTGGGTTCAAAATTTAATAACAAACACTAACTTACAGCAGGGAACTCTTAACACTTCGACTGCGCTCAGTCCGGTGCAGGGGTAAAAGTCTCTTGATATATAACTTTATTTCCAAAATTTTTACCTCATTTACCTGAAATGTGCTGTAATTCATCATTAACCATGAAAAAAAGGTGCTTTTACTATATCAAACTATGCTTTCTGGCAATTATATCAATGTTAATTGTCACCTCTTGCCATAGTATTGATCATCAAAATTTAAGTTTAAATAAATCAAGATTATCAACTAATGAATGTCAATTAGTTAAGCATGATTTGGGAGAAACTTGTGTTGATGTAAATCCTCAAAGGATCATTGTTACAGACCAAACAACTCTAGAAGTTGTATTAGCTTTAGGATTAAAACCCATTGCTACACCAGTACCAAGTTTTGTTGGCAATAAAGCTAGTTTTTTAGGCGATAAAATGACAGGTATTACTTACATAGGTAAGGAAAACCAGTTAAATATAGAAAAGATGGTGTATTTACATCCAGATTTGATCATTGGTTTATATGATATCAGTCCAGAAAACTATAAATTGTTCTCCCAAATTGCACCTACCGTAAAAGTATCCTATATTCAGTATAATTGGCAAACTTCATTAAAAGAGATTGCTAAGATATTAGGGAAAACGGAACAAGCAGAAAAATTAATTCAAGAATACCAAACAAAAATAACCAACCTCAAAACAACTCTAGGAGATAAATTAAAGAACATCAAAGTTTCTATCGGCCGCTTTCATGGACAGGTGCAAAGTGCAGAGTTTCGTTCTCAGTTTTCTTTTCCTGGAAGTATTTTAACAGAAATAGGTGTTTCATTTCCTGAACAGCAACTGGAATTAGTTAAAAATCCTAACAATAATTTAATTCAGGTTAGTTTGGAACGACTTGATTTACTTGATGCAGATATTTTCTTTGTTGCTGTAGATCCAGGAGCTATTGGCCTGTTCCAGAAATATCAACAACATGAGTTATGGAAACAGTTAAAAGTATTTCAGAACCAGAAAATTTATAATGTGGATTCTAGTTATTGGTTGTTTGGCAATATTCTATCAGCTAATGCGATTTTAGATGATTTGTTTAAATATTTGCCTAATCTTACAGTCCGTTTCAGGTAGATGAGGTACAAATTTTTGGAACAAACCCTTATACAAAGAGTTTTAACTCTGTTCCCTGTTCCCTGTTCCCTGCTGTAAATGAAAGTAATTTTATCAGTGTGTAAATTAAGTAATGCAAAAAAAAGCAGATGAGCAATTTACAAACCTACTTGGTTTTATAATTATTTGGTGTGGTCAACTGGTGTCAACGATAGGCAGTAGTATGACCAGTTTTGCTTTGAATATCTGGATTTGGGAATTTACAGGTCGGGCAACTTCACTGACATTATTAGGTTTTTTCTATTTACTTCCTAGTATAGCGATCGCTCTCATTAGTGGGGTAATTGTAGATCGTTACAATCGTAAGTTACTAATGTTACTAGGCGATACGATAGCTATAGGCACAACAATCATTATCTTATTACTGTATTGGACTAATAATTTACAAATTTGGCATCTTTACATTACTAGTGCTATCACAGGAATTTTTGGCAGCTTACAGTCTTTAGCTTATTCTGCTTCTGTGGGTTTAATGGTTCCAGAAAAACACTATTCCCGTGCTAGTGGTTTGGAATTTTTAGCAAATTATGGTTCTAAGATTATTGCCCCAGCTTTATCTGCCTATCTGTATCAAAAAATAAGTTTGATAGGAATTGGTTTAATTGATATTTTAACTTTTAGCTGTGCAATTAGCACAATGATGTTAGTTAAAATTCCCCAACCTCCCAAGGAAAACAATCTTAATGAATCATCTGTAGAAACAGTTAAATCATCAGAAAAAATCTGGCAAGAACTAGGATATGGTTGGCAATATATCAAATCCCATCAAAGTTTGCGGGTTTTATTAATTACAGCTTTAATATTTTGGTTTTTTCATGATTTGGGTGGTTCTTTGTATACACCAATGATTTTGGCGCGATCGCAAAACAATACTATTCTTTTGGGTAGTTTAGCTTCAGCCGCAGGTTTAGGTGGTGTTACTGGTGCATTAATTATTAGTGTTTGGGGTGGGACTAAACAACCGATGAAGGGTTTTATCTGGGGAATATTAGGCGCAGGTTTATCCAAAACCGTATTTGGATTAGCCAATCACAGCTTATTATGGATTGTTGCTCAGTTTTGTTCCTCTGTGAATTTTCCCATTAATGGTAGTTGTGAAAATACCTTATGGTTAAAGCAAGTACCAGTTCAAGCCCAAGGACGAGTTTTTGCAGCGCGATCGCTACTTTTGCAGTTAATTTCAGCTGTAGGCTATCTTATGTCTGGGCCTTTAGCTGATCTCGTTTTTGAACCAGGAATGCAACCCAACGGAAGTTTAGCATGGTTGTTTGGGGGTATATTTGGGACTAGTCAAGGGTCTGGGATGGCTTTAATTTACGTTATTTGTGCTTTGTGTATGTTTTTGGTTGGGGTACTTCGATATAAATGAAATTCAGAAAAATAACCACTCAGCTAGACAAGGGTAAAACATTGATTAATCAACCTTCTTACCTCCTGCCTCCTGCCTCCTGCCTCCTGCCTTCTTTTAGCCTAGTGCAGCGTGGCAGAAATAACCACTCAGCTAGACAAGGGTAAAACATTGATTAATCAACCTTCTTACCTCCTGCCTTCTGCCTCCTGCCTCCTGCCTTCATGCACTAGTTTCATGGTAGGCGATCGCCCATTTCACCTACAACTGATAACCCACACTAAAATAGAAACCTTCATCTTGAGCATTATTCTGCTTATCTTCGATTTCCACCAAAGGACGGGCATAGTCTAAGCGCACATTAAAATTAGGTAAGGGTCGCCATAATAAACCCATACCAGCACCAGCAATAAACCTTTCATCTTGGAGAATATTCGGGTTGTTTTCTACATTCCAAATCCAACCCAAATCCACAAACGGTGCAATTTGAATTAACTCTTTCCCATTAGCATCTCGGCTAAGAGTAATTCTATTTTCTAGAGAAAACTTAAATCCATTATCCGCAGCCCTAGCATTTTGGCGATAACCGCGCACCGATTGACCCCCTCCAATCACAAATTGCTGAGATGGTAGTAACCCATCAGGAGAAAGTTGTAAATCAGCTTGAGCAATCAAAGTGCTATCTGTGCCTAAGCGTTGCAATCTTTGCAGTTGCAGCAACCAGCTAAAATACTTACCATCGGGAATTTCGGGATCTGTGTTAATAGTAGCATCCAAAACATCAACACCGAAATTAAACTGCGATCGCAATCCCCAAGCACCACCGCCATCACGTCTAGTATAATCTTGGCTAAACTTAATCGTGCGAGTACGGCTATTACCCTCCTCATCAGGGCCAATACCAAAAGGTAAAGGGCCAGCAAAGGTGAATGTTTGACCATTCTGCACCGTAAAGCCTAAAGATAGAGCAAATTCCTCTGTTAAACTTCTAATTAGTGGTTGACGATAGGTTAAATCATACAATTGAGATTCACCACTAATCCCCAAAGTATCAAAAGGAGGCTGAACAACCTTAACACTACTAATAGAAGTCCTGAGTTGTAAAGTGCCATTCATCGCATTTATAGGCACTTGATAATTGAAATCATACAACCGAGAACCACTGTTAAAAGTAGTAAAACTGTAAGATAGTGCTAATTGATCACCCCTTCCCGTCAGATTACGGTGTACTGCGGCCAGACCAACCCTTTCCGAACCCACACTAGGAGGAGAATAGTTATCTATACTCACCACCCCATCAAAAGGATTAGCCTCTGTCACCCTAACCACCACAATACTCTTACCATCCTGACTTCCAGGACGCACACTTCCTTCCACCTTACTAAACAAAGGATCTGTTTGTAATAATCTGAGTTGTTGTTCTAGTTTACTTTGGGAAAAAGGCTTAGTTAAACCTAGAGCAATACGCGATCGCACATAATCAGCACTCAACCTTTTGGGTAGCGGATCAACCCGAACCTCCTCTACAGTTCCCTCAACCACCCTAATCGGTACAACACCATCCTTAATCCCAGCCTCATCAACCAACGCCCTAGAAGTAATATAACCTTGCTCAAAATACCAAGTCGTAATCTGGTTAGCCACAACTGTCAGTTCATCTACACTGACAGATTTACCTTCTATCGCCTTGATAATATCTTGTAGTTCCCTAGACCCAGCAAAACTACTATCAATTAACTCAATTTTTTTAACCTCAATTTTGGTAACAGTTGGCGTTTCAGCTTCTTCAGTTGCTTGTACTACCTTCAAACTTGCAGCATCCCTAAACACACAACTTTCATTCACATCACTTAGCAAACTAGAACACCTGGCCAAAGCTTCCTGCTCACCAGATTGCTCCTGTATTAACTCTGATGATAACGCAACCTCAGCATAACCAGGTAGAGAATAACCCAATAAAGCCACACTAGGAACTAAAAATACACCCCAAAGTAAATAACGTTGTAAAGCAAAGTACATATTTTTGTATTGTGATGAGTAGATTGATGAGTAAATATATATAAATATACTTAACGGCCGCACAAAAAAAGAATACTTAATATTTTTACATAAAACTCTACAATCTAAGAACAGTATTAAAATAATTGTATTGAATACAACCCTCAGAAATTATGTACAACCCTACTACCTGAATGTCTTTAATTACCAAACCTTACATACCAGAATTTGTCTAAAATTGCAATCTATTTTTACTAAAACTTTAATTTGACTTATTAATTTCCATATTCAGCATTTACACTTTTTCGCACAATCAAAGTGTATAATTTAATTTGATTATTTTTTATATGACCGCAATATCAAACTTTAACCATCATCAGGTTAGCCAAAAGTCTAATCTTTAGATATCAATGTCTAAATCCGGGCATAAAATAACAAAATAAAGTCAATATGGTACAAAATCGGCCAATTTAGCATCTAATTCTCTATTGATTTCGGCATAATTCAGGAAAGAAGCATTCGCTTCAGTATCCTTGCCATAAAATTTACTACACCAAATCACAAAAATCTTAGTATAATTAAAAACAGGAAACATTCTATGAAATCCCCCTTACAAAAAAAACTAGTATTAACCACCCTCAGCAGCATTCTGGCTCAACTTGCTCTATTAGCAATTAGCAACCAAGCCACAGCACAAACCATCACACCAGCCCCAGATGGAACAAATACCCTAGTTAACCAAAACGGTAACATCATCAATATTACAGGTGGTACACTTTCCCCTGATCAAGCCAACCTCTTCCACAGCTTCCAGAAATTTGGACTCAACCCCGACCAAGTAGCCAACTTCCTCAGCAACCCCAACATTCAAAACATCTTAGGGCGCGTAGTTGGTGGCGAACCATCCATGATTAATGGTTTAATCCAAGTAACAGGCGGAAACTCCAACCTCTACCTACTCAACCCCGCCGGCATAGTCTTCGGTTCTAACGCCAGACTGAACGTGCCCGGAGACTTCACAGCCACCACAGCAAACAGCGTCAGCATTGGCAACGGTTGGTTTAACGTATTCGGTGACAACAATTACAACACATTAATTGGTACACCCACAGACTTTAAATTTGATACCAATCAACCAGGCAGCATCGTTAACTTAGGCGACTTAAATGCAGGCAAAAACTTAACCCTATTAGGAGGGACAGTAGTTAGTACAGGCAACTTATCAGCCCAAAATGGTAACATTACCGTAGCCGCAGTACCAGGAGAAAACCTAGTCCGAATTTCTCAAACAGGCAACCTATTAAGTTTAGAAATACCCGCCGACGCTGCCAAATCAGATAAAATCACCATCCCCAAACTAGCCAAATTATTAACCGGGCCAGAAATTAATAACAGCAATTTAACAGTTAATAACGACCAAGTACAAATAACCAGCACAGGTACAACCATCAACACCGGTGATGTAGTCGTCACCAAATTACAATCTCACAACGCCACCCTTTCCGCCCAAAACAACTTAACATTACCAGAAAGTCAACTCACCACCACAAACAACTTAAACCTATTAGCAAACAATACAGTTACAGCCAGAGATAATATTAATAAACCCTTTACAGCCCACGCTGGCGGAAATTTGCATATTCAGGGTAATCAAAACATAGATATTTTTACCATTAACTACAAAGAAAATGCCTTTGTTGCTGGTGGAGATTTAAAATTAATTAGTGATGGCACGATTTCTACAGACGCTCACTTCCGCAGCAATGGAGAATTTGCTGTTCAGAAATTATCAGGTGAACCCGCCAGTTTTCGCAGCCTTGTAGACCCCATCATTACCAGTGATAAAAATGTCACATTTGGGGATTATACAGGCCCTTCATTATTGGTAACAGCAACAGGAAATATTACAACTGGAAATATCACCATCAATAACCGAGACGAAATGATCTCTGCCCCCCCTGCCGGTTCAGACCTATATCTCCTAGCTAACAGTCGCGCCTTAATTATGCGAGCTGGTCAAACAATAAATCAGACTCCAAATGTAACTACAGGTACAAGTCAAGCATCTGGAGGAGCTACCTTTTTAGCAAGTGACCCTGTTTCACAAACAACAGCAACAATAACTGTAACTGGTAATATCAATACCTCATCTGGAGGTAGTAAAAGCGGTCCCATCATCTTAGAAGCACCAGGTGATATTACTGTTACAGGTTTTTTAAACACTTCTAGCGATAAAAATGATGAACCTGGAGGAAATATAGCCATAACCTCAACAGGTGGTAGTGTTGCTGTTGGTGATTTAGATTCTTTTAGTACAAGAGATGCTGGAGGAAATATAACAATCAATGCAAATAATGATATTACTACAGGTACTTTAAATGCTTACAGTAATGAGAAGAATGAAGCAGGAGGCAGTGTAGCAATAACATCAACCAATGGTAATATTAATGTTGATAATATCAATACCTTTAGTAGTCATAATGATGGCGGTACAGGAGGAAACGTAACATTAAAAGCAGGTAGTGATAAAATCATTACTCTTGCTAATAGTTATGATCCCGACAATAACCCCGACAATAATACTTATTTTATCAACACTCAAGGTGTTACTAGCAGTGGTAACGTCACCTTTAACAGCCCTGTTGAACTAAAAGTTGAACTAAAAAACGGTTCAACTGTGGAAATTTTAACTAATAGCACTAATAATAGTGGTGATATTACCTTCAATAATACATTAAATGGAGCAGGTAGTTTAACTCTCAAAGCAGGTACATCAGGTAATGTCACATTTAACAATACTATAGGTAATAGCAACCGTTTGACACAACTTGAAGTTAGTTCGTCAGCCTCAATAAGTGGGAATGACATTAGCAGTGACTCCATAAAATTAATATCACAAGGTAATATCTCTGTCAATTCTTTAAATACTTCTAGTAACGATCCTAATAAAGATAAAGATGGAGGAAATGTAGATATCACATCAAATAGCGGTGATATTAGCTTTGACCAAATAGTTTCTTTTACTAACCAGGAAAATCGTAAAGGCGGAAATATAAACGTAACAGCAGGGACTAGTAGAACTATTACTATAGGCAAAAATACTAATCCTGGACCCTATTCTATCAACTCTAATGGTAATATTCAAAATGGAGATATCGCATTTAACGGTGATGTGATACTTGCTGATGGTACAACTATTGATATCAGAACAGGTAATGGCAATACTGTTACAGGTGGTAATATTACCTTCAGTCAAACATTAGAAGGAGCAAGTAATTTAAAACTCAGGACTGGTACACAAGGAAATGTTATTTTTAGTAAAAATGTAGGTGAAGGAACATCTTTAACTAGCCTCGAAGTTAGTCCAGAACATGGTACTAGTGGGACTATAACTTTTAAATCTGATGTTGATCTTGCTCAAACGACTGGAAATATTACCTTAAACGGGCCAGTTCAACTTGAAGCTGATACCACACCCCTAAATATTAAAGCCACAACTGGAGATATTTCTTTTCAAAATACTATAGAAGGTGACAGAGATTTAATTATTAATAATGGTGGGACTACAGGAACAGTAAACTTTAATAATGTAGTGGGTGGTAATAGTCAACCTTTAAGAAGTCTCACCGTTGATGGTGCTACTAATTTGGGGAATAATATTACTACTACAGGTGAAGTTAAATTCAATTCTGCTGTCACCTTAAATAATTCAGATGTAACTATCACAACCGATAATAGCAATATTACTTTTGAAAACACTCTGCAAGGTACGGAAAATTTAACTTTAGACGCTGGTAGTAATGGAGAGGTTACTTTTAAAGGTGAAGTTGGGGGAAATAATAACCCTTTAAATCAGTTAAATTTTACTAATGCTCAACAAATTAATATTGCGAGTAATATTGAAACTAGACAGGATTTAATATTTACCAAGCCAGTGGAATTAACTGGTAGCGATACCACAATTACAGTTGAAGATGTTGATCCTTCTTTTGGCAGAAAAATAGAATTTCAAAATACCTTAAATGCAAATAATTCTAATCTGACTTTGCAAGCCAACGAAGTTAATTTTAATGCTCAAGTCACAGGCAAAGAAATATTAACAATTAAACCTGTAGATATCAACCGTAATATTAATGTTGGTGCTGATGACGCTGATGGATTTTTAGATATTACTCAAAGTGATTTATCTAATTTGAATGGTTCTTTCAAATCTATTAACATCGGTAGTAATGAAGTTGGAGTTACTTCCACTATTAATCTGAAGGGTGATGTAACTACAACTAATCAAACAGTTACTTTCAACAACCCAGTTAATGTGGTAAATGATGCGAAGATTGAAGTAGGCAATGCAGAGATTAATTTTAATCGCACTGTTGATGGAAGTAATGATTTAATTCTGAAAGCTCCAGGTAATAAGGTTACTTTTGTACAAAACGTTGGTTCAACTACACCTTTAGCAAGTCTGACTATTGATGCGAATGAAACAGATTTTAGAGGTACAGAAATTGAAACTACAGGTGCGCTTCAGTTCAATAGTAATGTTCTTTTAGGAGATGGTAAAACTTTAACATTTACTTCTGCTAGTGGTAATGTTGGTTTTCAGCAAGCAGTTAATGGAAATAGTGATTTAACTGTTAATAGTGCACAGGTTGACGTTGGTGGTGCTATCGGTAATTTAACACCATTAAAGACTTTAACTGTAAATAGCCAAAATGGTATTAATTTTGTTGGTGCTTTCACGACAACAGGAAATATCACATTAGATTCTACATCAGGTGACATTACTCTACAAAATCCAATTAACGGAAATATTGATTTAATTGTTACAGCCAATAAGGGAGATGTTAATATTAATGGCAATGTAGGTGATTTAACACCATTAAATAACGTCACTATCACTAGTCAGAGTAATACTAATGTAGCCGGAGATATTTTCACCAAACAAAATATTACCTTTAATGGTGGGACTGTTAATCTAACTCAAAAGCCTGTTACTTTTCAATCAGAAAGCGGAATTTTAGCCATTAACTCCGGTTTAAATGCTAATACTTTTGATGCTACTCTAACAGCTAATGAAATTAATCTACCTACAACAGTAACAGGTAGTAGTAATTTATTAATTCAACCATTTACATCAACACAAAATATAAATATTGGTGGAGTTGAGAATAATACTGTAATTTTAGATTTAACCAGTAATGAGTTAAGTTCTATAACTGGCTTTAGTTCCATTACTATTGGTAGAAGTGATGGTGCAGGAATAATAAATATTGCTGGTGCAGTTGCTTTCAGTGATCCAGTGATAATACAAGCCCCTAGCAATGGAACTATTAATGTCAATAATGCCATTACAGGAAATGGTGATGCTTCGATTACTCTAGATGCTGCTACTATTAATTTGAATCGTGATATTACCACTAATGAGCAACCGATAAATTTCAAAAATTCTGTTTCTTTAGGTACAACTCAACCCATCTCTGTTAGTTCAGGTGTAGGTGGTGGAGATATTAATTTTGATGGTACAGTTAATGGTGATGCTAATTTAAGTCTGACTGCGGGAACAGGAAATATTAATTTTAGTGGTGCAGTTGGTAAAAATACAGCACTAAATAGTTTAAATATCAATAGTGCTAATACAGTTAATGTAAATGAGCTAGTTAGCACTGAGAATAACCTGACTTTTACTAGTCCGGTTAATTTAACGGGTAATACTGAATTTAAGTCTAGTAATGGTGATATTAACTTTAATGCGATAACGGCAGATATTCATAATTTAACTGTTACTGCTAGAGAGATTAACTTTTTAGGTGGAAATAATTCTGTTACAGGTACAGGGAATGTTACGCTTCAACCTTTTACCGATACTCAGGATATTCAAGTTGGTGGTAATGAAGGTACAGCAGCTTTAGATATTAGCACAATTGATTTAGCAGCTTTAGGGGATGACTTTGGTTTGATGACTATTGGTAGTCAAACTGGTAGTGGTACAATTACTGTTAGTTCTGGGGCTAGTTTTGATAATAGTGTACAGTTGCGTGCTGGTACTATCAACAGTAATGGTATTACCGTAACTAATGGTGGTTTAACTTTAAATGCTAATACAACCACCCTCAATGGTGACATAGCTACTACCAATGGTGATGTAAATATCAATGCAAACAATACAGCCACAATTAATGGTAATATCAACACCAGTAGCGGTGCGGTAAATATTAATGCCTTAGCAACTACACTTAACAATGCTAATATCACCACTGTTAATGATGCCATTACCTTCTCTAACAACAATCAAGTTACATTAAGTGGAAGTGATGTTACACTGTCATCAGGTAATGCAAACATCACTTTTGGTAATACAATCAATGGTAACGCCAACTTAACCCTGAATGCAGGTACAGGAACAGTGGCTTTAAATGGTGCAGTAGGTGAAGCAACAGCATTAAACAACTTCACCAGCAATGCTCAAAGAACTCAAGTTAGCAGTAATATTCAAACTAATAACGATATTAATATTAACAGTGCTGTGAATTTAAGTGGTGCAACTTACACATTTTCTTCTAGTTCTGGTGATATTACCATTCAAAATACAATCAACGGTAATACTGATTTAACCATTAGTGCAAACTCAGGTGTAATTGACTTACAAAGTGCAGTAGGTGGAACAACAGCTTTAAATAGTTTAACAACAAATGCCACTAACACTGAGGTTGGTGGTAATATTATAACTACAAATAATATTCAATTCAATAGTCCAATTACTCTCAGTCAACTTGATACAGAAATTACATCTACTAATGGTGATATCAGCTTCAAGAACATCCAGGGAACAACAGCCGGAACAAATAGTTTAACGGTTAATGCTACTCAAGGAGAAGTGAGTTTTACAAGTTCTTTAAATTCAACAGAAAAGCTCAACAACTTAATTATTAATACTCAAACTACAAATCTGCCTGTAGACATCAACACATCAGGTAATATTACATTTAATAGTGCCGTTGGATTGAGTGGAGCTAATGTAAATATTACATCAGATAGCGGTAATATTAGTTTTGAGAAGCCTGTAAATGGTCAAACTAATTTAAGTGTTAATGTTAATCAATCTAGTGGAATCATTAACTTTAAAGATGATGTGGGAGAAACCACAGGACAAGCATTAACTGGTTTAAATGTAACAGGATTTAGAACTAATATTGGTAGTAATTCCACAGTTAGCAATAATAATACTACAGATATTAATGTGACGGGTAATATTACATTTGATAGTGATGTTAATCTTACTCGTGCTACTGAATTTAAATCTCAGAATGGAATTGCAACTTTCAAGGCTGATTTGAACGCAGGCGCGAATAACTTAACTATAACTGCAAATGAAATAGACTTGCTAGGGGGAGATAATTCTGTTACAGGTAGTAGGAATATTACACTTCAGCCTTTTACAAATACTCAGGAAATTAGAATTAATGGTGCTGAAGGGACAACAGCTTTGGATATTAGCACAACTGACTTAGCAGCTTTAAGCAATGGCTTTAGTTTGATTACCATTGGTAGGGATAACAGTAGCGGAACAATAAATGTTATTTCTGGAGCTACTTTTGATGATAGCGTAGAGTTGCGATCGCCTACGATGGGCGTTTCGCCATCGCCTTCTGGCACTATCAACAACAATGGCCTAACCATAACTGATGGTAGCTTAACTTTGAGAGCTAGTGCAGCTACACTCAATGGTATTACAACCACCACTAATGGCATAAACATCCAAGCCAATACAACTCAACTTAATGGTAATACCACCCTCACTTCAGGTAATGGCAACATTAATTTTAGTGGAACTATTGACGGTAATAGTGGTTTGACTCTCAATGCTGGTACAGGAACAGTCACCTTAAATGGTGCAGTTGGTGGAACAACAGCATTAAACAGTTTTACTAGCAACGCTCAAACAACTCAAGTACCAAGTAATATCTTGACGAATAATGGCATTATTTTCAATAGTCTGGTTAGTTTAACTGGTAATAATCCTAAAACATTCACTGCCAACTCCGGCGCAATTACTTTCAATCAAAACGTTAGTGGCACAGGTGATTTAACTGTTAATGCCAATAACACAAATCTTCCCGCAAACCTTTCTACTAATGGCAATATTAATTTCAATAACCAAATCACTCTGATTCAACCTAGTACGCAAATTACCTCTTCAACTGGTAACGTCAGCTTCAACCGCATAGACGGAACAACAGCCGGAACAAATAGTTTAACTATTAATTCTAATCAAGGAAACGTCAATTTTAATGCTGCTGTAGGAGGAACAACCGCCTTAGCTAATCTTGCTACTAATATTCCCAATACAAATATTGCGGCTGATATCAATACAACCAATAACATTCAATTCAATAGTGCTGTTAATTTAACTGGAATCACTAGAAATATTACTTCCAACACAGGCAATATCAACTTTAATCAAACAGTAGATGGTAGTAGTAATTTAAATGTCAAGACATCTACAGGTGAAATTACCTTTGCAGGTAATGTTGGCACAACCACAAATTTAATTAACCTCGTAGTTGAAAGTTCTAATAATACTAATGTCCAAGGAAATGTTGATACTACAGCTAATATCACATTTAACAGTCCTGCCACTATAATTAATGCCTCTACCTTTACTGCTGGAGGTGGAATAAACTTTAATAATTCCCTGGAAATAAGTGATTCTATTGGTAATGTTCAGTTCAATGCTAATGATAATATCAACTTCAATCAACCAATTACTGTTTTAGGAACTAGCAATATATCAGCTGAAAGTGGGGAAGTAATTACTGTAAAATCCAGTTTAACAGCAGGTAGCGGAAATATCACTTTTACTGCGGATGAAATTAACTTAGAGGGTGTTGCTAACTCAATTTCTGGAAGTGGAGATATTATTCTTCAACCTTTGACATTAGAGAAAAACATTATTATTGGTGGTGCTGCTGAAAGTGATATTGGTGATATTACAACTAAACTAGACTTAACTCAAGCTGACTTAGAAACATTAGCTAATGGCTTCAGGTCTATTACTCTTGGTAGCACAAGTGGCCGTGGTGAAATAACAACCGGTCCCGACGGCTTACCTATCACCTTTGAAGATCCAGTAACAATTACATCACCTGAAGGTAGTATCACAGTCAATGGAGAAATTTTAGGTATAGGTGATGCTTCTATTACATTAGATGCTCCACAAGTGACCACTGATTTAACCAGACTGAATGCTGGTATTACTACCAATAACCAAGATATTATTTTCAAGCAAGCGGTAACTTTGGGAGAAGGCAGAACTATTAAGTTAGATACAGGTGTTGGTACTGCCAGAATTATCTTTGAAAAAACACTAGATGGTGATGCAACTTTAGGACTTTCTGCGGGTGGAGTAGTTCAGTTTTGGGGTGATGTTGGTTCTGGCACTCCCTTAAGGAACTTAAATGTTGAAAGAGCTACAGATACATATTTTGGAGGTATTGTTAAAGCTGGTAGTTTAACAGTCAACAATACTGGAAAGATATATATTGCTGGAGATATTACCACAACTAATGGGGATCTCGCTTTTAGTCGTCCGGTGGAGATAGCTAGAGCTGCTACTTCTACTAGTACCGCTACTACCCTTTATGATCCTGTAATTCCTACTGGTCAAGCTACTTTAAATGCTGGTAATAACAAAATTTCCTTTGCTAAAGTAGCGGTAGAAAATGATCCCTTTGCAGGAAACAATAATATTTTAGAAGTAAATAATAATACTTTAAAACTGGTGGCCAGTGAGATTGACTTTTTAGGAGTACCTGGTTCGGTTACTGGTGATGGAAGTGGAAGTTTAATCTTAGAACCGTTTAACACTAATCAAAATATTGTAGTTAATGGAACTGAAGGGACATCTGGTTTAGATATTAGTACACAGGACTTTGCAGCTTTAGGGAATGGTTTTAGCTTGCTAACTATTGGGAGTGAAAATGGTAGTGGTGATATTACGATTAATCCATCTACATTTAACCAGAGTTTAGTGGTGCGATCGCCATCGCCTAATGGCAATATCATCACTAACGAGCTCACAGTTAACGGTACTTTAACCTTAGATGCCACTCAAACAACCCTCAACGGCAACATTACCACTGACGGGCAAATTGATATACCCAAACCAATATCTTTAGGTACAGGTGCAAATGTTGTACTAACTACAACTGGAGCAAATACAACTGGAGCTAATATCAATTTAGGTAGCACAATTAATGGTAATGGCAATTTAACCATCAATTCTGGAACAAATGGTAATGTTAGTATTGGTGGTAGTGTTGGTGCCACTGCTCCCTTACAAAGTTTTACAATTCAGCAAGCTCAAGATGTCTCCATTGGAGGTAGTATTGCAACTATTGGCAATCTCACCTTTACCAAAACAAAAGATTTATCTATAAATGGCAACATCACCACCAATAACGGAAATGTCAACTTTAATCAATCTGAAGATATTTCTCTAACTGGCAATATTACTACAAACGGTGGCAACGTCAGCTTTAATCAAGCCAACAGTCTTGCTTTCACTGGTGACATTACTACGAATAAAGGCAATATTACTTTTAATATTCCCTTTACCTTACCAGATAACAGTGGGAGTAAAAAATTCAATGCCGGAACTGGAACAATAGATTTTAATAATACTCTGACACTAAATAACAATAACTTCACCTTAATTGGTAATGAAATTGATTTTGGAAATAATGTTACAGGTTCAGGTAATTTGAACCTAGAAGGGGGAACTCCTGATACTAACTTTATCTTTAATAGCAGCAATAATACAACAGCCGGAACTGTAGACTTAACAACCACAGAACTAGGTTTTATTCAAGACGGGTTTGCGTCTATTACCATCATTGGTGGAGACAACACAGCCGGCACAATAACAATTAGTGATAATACAACCTTTAAAGATCCAGTAATAATTAAAGCACCTCGTGGCACAATAGCAACTAATGGTCAACTTAGCGGTACTGGTAACGCTGAAATAACCTTAATTGCCAAGAATATCACGGCTCAAAATATCATCACTGATGATACACCCTTAACTTTAGATGGCAAAATTGACCTATCTGCTGATGCCACCTTTAGTTCAGGTACAGCACCATTAACACTCAAAGGAACATTAGAAACTAATAGTTATACCCTGACACTACAAGCAGATAATATTAACCTGCCTACACAAGCCAATTCTATAACCAGTAAGGATAATGGCAATATAATAATACAACCCGCAAGCATCAACAAAAATATTGTTCTTGGAGGAGAAGATAATACTGTTCTTAGTTTCACAACTCAAGAACTTGATAGTTTAGGAAATGGCTTTAATTCTATTACTTTTGGTTCAAGTAATAGCGGGAACATAACTTTTAACCCCTACAACTTCAAAGATACATTAAATCTTCAGTCTGGTAGCAGTATTGAAGTCACAGGAGCAATTAACTTTACAGATAATCTGGCCGGAATTAGTCTTCAAGCTCCAGATATCAAAATTGCAAATATAGTTACCAGTAATGGTGATATTAAACTTAATGGTGCAACTACTATTGTAGGCAATACCACCTTAGACGCTGGAACTGCAACCATAGAAATTAGTGGTCAATTAACTACTGATAATAATGACTTAACCTTGACCGCAAATGAAATCAATTTACCAGCAACACCTAATTCTGTAATCGGGACAGGTAATTTGGTATTACAGCCAAAAACAACCAGCCAAAATATTACAATTAATGGTGATAATGACACAGGAGCAAATACTTTAGATTTAACTAAAACAGACATTAATGCCTTAGCTAATGGTTTTGCTACAATTACGATTGGACGTACAGATAGTAGTGGTTTAATTACCATTAATCCTGTTACCTTCTATGACCCGATAACAATTCAATCTACTGCTGGTCAAGGTAGTATTAATGCTGTTGACGAAATCAACTCTACAGAGACAATAAATCTTCTAGCAAATCAGAATATTACTACCAATGGTATTAGTAGTGTCAATGGGGAAATTAAGATAATAAGTAACCAAGGAGCAATTAACTCCCAAGGTGAAATTACCACAGCAGATAACTCCATTACTCTCCAAGCAAATGGAAATATTACTACCAGTGATATAATTGCTAATGAAAGTGGAGATATTCGTCTGACATCCAATACTGGAAGTATTACGACTAATAATTCCATCACTAGCATCAACGGTGCAATTACTCTCCAAGCTAATCAAGATATTACAAATAATAATATCTCCAGTGAAACAGGAGCAATTCAACTCACCAGTAACCAAGGAGGAATTAATTCTCAAGGTGAAATTACTGGCAAAAATAGCCCCATTACTCTCCAAGCAAACGGAAATATTACCACCAGTAATCAGATTTCTAATGAAAGTGGAGATATTCGTCTGACATCTGATGCAGGAAGTATTACAACTAATGGTGAAATAACAAGTAGTGTAACCGGTGTAATTGCTCTTCAAGCTAATCAAGGAATTATAAATAACAACAATATCACTAACCAAAATGGAGCAATAACGCTCAATACTAGCCAAGGAGCAATTAATTCTCAAGGTGTAATTACTGGAGGTACAAATAGCTCAATTACTCTTCAAGCAAATCAAGATATTACCAGTAATGAGATATCTAACGAAAGTGGAGCAATTAGCCTTATCAGTGACCAAGGAGCTATTAATTCTCAAGGTGCAATCACTGGACAAGATAGCCCCATTACTCTCCAAGCAAATGGAGACATTACCACTACTAATACAATTTCTAATACCACTGGAGATATTAATCTGATATCTAATGCTGGAAGAATTGTAAATAATGGTGAAATAGTTGGTGTAAGTGGTGTAATTAATCTCCAAGCAAATGGAGATATTACAAATAATAATATATCTAACGAAAGTGGAGCAATTAACTTAACTAGCAACCAAGGATTAATTAATTCTCAAGGTGCAATTACCGGGGGAGAAAATAGTCCCATTACTCTCCAAGCAAATGGAGATATTACCACGAATGATATTACTAACCAAAGTGGAGATATCAATCTGGTTACTCAAGGTAGAATTATTACTAATGGAGTAATCAATGGTGGTACAAGTGCAATTAATCTTCAAGGTAGTCAAAATATTACAACTAATAATAATATCTCGAACCAAAGCGGAGCAATTACCCTGAATACTCAAGGTGATTTGAACGTTGTAGGTGCAATTACTGGGGGAGAAAATAGCCCGATTACCCTTCAAGCCAATGGCAATATTACCAGTAATAATATGTCTAACGAAAGTGGAGCGATTAGCTTAATCAGTAACCAGGGAGAAATTAGTTCTCAAGGTGCAATTACTGGGGGAGGAAATAGCCCGATTACTCTTCAAGCAAATGGCAATATTACCAGTAATAATATATCTAACGAAAGTGGAGATATTAATCTAACTACTCAAAGTCAAATAGATGCTACAAGAGGAGCAATTGCAGGAGGGATAAACAGTACAATAACTCTGCAAGCAAATCAAAATATTAATACATTGAATATTAGCAGCCAGGGTGGAGGAATAAATCTTAACAGTAACAGAGGAGAAATTGTTACAGGGGATTTAAATTCTAGCATAGATGGCAATAATACAGGTGGAGATATTAATGTTAAAGCTCCTGGTAATTTGAATCTAGGTAATATATCTACAAGTTCTAATGTTGGTAATGCCGGGGCTGTAAGTCTGGATTCTAATAGCACAATTAACGTGGAAGATGTTAATACAAGTTCCACTGGTGGAAGTGGTGGAGATGTTTCGATGATTTCTCTGAATTTCCTAAATGCAGGAGCAATTAACTCCAGTTCTAGTAATGCTAACGGTGGAAATGTCACTTTATCATCAGTGGAAGATACAGAAATACAATCAATTAATGCTCAAGGTGGAGGAATAGGAGGCATAATTGATATAACTACGAGAGGATATTTCCGGGCGTTGGGAACATTCACAGACCGGAGTGGCATAGCGGCAAGCCTTTCTTCTTCTGGTAGACTTGGTGCAGGAGATATCACAATTGAACATGGTGGAAATAGTTTAATTCCCTTTATAGTAGGTCCAGTAATTGATAATGGTGTGGTAGGAGCAATTACCGCTAACAGAGATGTTATTAGACCTGCTCAATCTTTCTCTGTCAGACACGTACAAGGAAAGATATTAATTACTACTATCAGCCAAGGTAGATTTTTAACGGCTGCTGAAAGATTACAACAGACGCTATCTCAGATATCAGGTAGTAGTACAGTAGCCGTAGAATCGGAAGCCGCAGTAGAACAGGTAGAAGCAAATCTAGCAGGAGAATTTGAAAAAGCTTTTGGTGTCAAAGGTAGAAGCTTGACTTCTGTTAAGGAAGCTCAGAGTTTACTGGGTAGTGTGAGTGAAAAAACAAAAACAGTTAAACCAGCTATTCTTTATGTTAAGTTTAGTCCCAAAACAGGAGCAATCAGTTCTGGGAATAAAGATACTAAAGATGATGGCAATGATGAAGTTTTAGAGTTGATATTGCTAACAGCAGAAGGCAAACCGATTAGTCAGCGATTGAATGTTACTAAAGCAGAAGTTTTGAAAGTGGTTAGACGACTCAGACGAGAAATTTCCGATCCTATTGGTAACGGTTATTTAAGTCCTAGTCAACAACTATATCAATGGATTATTGCACCTCATGGGGAAGAGTTGCAAAAACAAGGTATCAACAATTTGATGTTTGTGATGGATGATGGTTTGCGATCGCTTCCTGTGGCCGCTTTACATGATGGTAAACAGTTCCTAGTAGAAAAATACAGTTTGGCGCTGGTGCCTAGTTTCAGTTTGACCAATACCGAATATGTAGGGGTTAAAGATGAACCTGTATTAGCTATGGGAACAGCCGAATTTGAACCAGATGAAAATCAAAAACCGTTATTTGCCGTACCTATCGAACTGAGAACAATCACTGAAAGATTGGGTGATTCAAGGGTGACAGCTATTAAAGGTGAACAATTCACCCTAGAAAATCTCAAAAACAAACGTACTGCTAGACAATATAAAATTATTCACCTAGCCACTCACGCAGACTTCCCCAACCAAGCACAAGGGGGTAGGTCTAGTTCATATATTCAGTTATACAATGACAAACTGCGTTTAGAGGAAATTCGCCAGTTAGGATGGGAGAACCCACAAGTAGAGTTATTGGTGTTGAGTGCTTGTAAATCAGCGTTAGGAGATGGAGAAGCAGAACTAGGTTTTGCTGGGTTAGCGGTGCAAACCGGGGTGAAATCAGCCATGGCCAGTTTGTGGTATGTTTCCGACCCTGGTACACTGGGATTAATGAACGAGTTTTACACTAACCTTAATACTGCAACCATCAAAGCCGAAGCCTTGCAACAAGCG
>DATGXB010000064.1:0-12291 GCA_035299225.1 Nostocaceae cyanobacterium
TGTAGGACAAAAGGAGTTATATCGCTACAACACTGCATTGAGGGCTGAATATCCCTTTGTTAAAGATTTAAACTCTCATGCTTGTCAAGTAGGAGTAGAAAGAGCATATAGCTCAATCGCTCGGTTTTATGATCACTGCAAGAAAAATATTCCAGGGAAGAAAGGTTATCCAAAATTCAAAAAGAATAACCGTTCAGTAGAGTATAAAACATCTGGCTGGAAGTTATCAGAAACAAGAAAACAAATTACCTTTACAGACAAGAAAGGGATTGGCAAGTTAAAACTAAAAGGAACGTGGGATTTAAACTTCTACCCAATAGAGCAGATAAAACGGGTTAGGTTAGTACGTCGTGCAGACGGATATTATGCCCAATTCTTAATAAGTGTAGACAACAAAGTAGAAACACAACCAACAGGTAAAACTGTGGGGTTAGATGTGGGATTAAAAGAGTTCTACACAGATAGTAATGGACATAGTGAACCGAATCCTAAATTTTATCGGCAAGGAGAAAAACGATTAAAGTTTCGTCAACGTTGTGTTTCTCGCAAAAAGAAAGGCTCTGCCAACCGCAAGAAAGCCGTTAATCGTCTAGGACGGGTACACCTCAAAATAAGTAGGCAACGGGTAGAACACGCAAAGAGAATTGCGCGTTGCGTAATCCAATCTAACGATTTGGTGGCCTATGAAGATTTGAGGATTAGGAATTTAGTTAAAAATCACTGTCTCGCCAAGGCGATTAATGATGCTGGTTGGTATCAATTCAGAAAATGGTTAGAGTATTTCGGTGTGAAGTTTGGCAAGATAACTGTTGCGGTTAATCCTGCCTATACTTCTCAACAATGCTCTAATTGTGGTGCGGTGGTGAAAAAATCTCTATCTACGAGAACTCATGTTTGTGAGTGTGGGTTTGTGATGGATAGAGATTGGAATGCCGCAATTAATATTCTGAAATTAGCCTTGAGTACGGTAGGACATACCGGAACTTGGGTCTTAGACCCGAACGCTTTGGGAGATTCGTCCTCTACTCAAGTTGGAGAAATCCTGCTTGAGCAAGTTGAGTCTGTGAACAAAGAATCACCGTGCTTCTAGCGCGGTGAGTGTCAATAAAGTTATTTATATTTATTTAGACGATTTTCTAGGTTGATTTGTGAATTTTTCGAGTTAAAGGCTTGTTTCCAGAATTACTGAATCTTTTTAGACTATCTCAAATACTATACACTTCTTATACTAAAAGTTTAATGTATATCAATGCAGAAGTTGTGAGTGTTAGCAAGAGGCGTAGAATTTTTGCACAGAACTTCTGTACAATTAAACTAGATTTATAGTTAAAATTGAACTACTGTACCTGGTTTTTGCTCTCTATTTCATAATGGCTAAAGTTATACTAGAAAACGTTAAACGTAAATTTAATAATGTCACCGCTATTGAAGACATTAGTTTTAATATTCCTGATGGAGAATTTTGGGTATTAGTTGGCCCCTCTGGTTGTGGGAAGTCTACGATTTTACGGACTGTTGCCGGTTTGGAAAGTATGACTTCTGGTAAATTATTTATAGGCGATCGCCTCGTGAATGACATCCCAGCCAGACAGCGTGATGTAGCGATGGTATTTCAAAATTATGCCCTTTATCCCCATTTAACAGTCGCTCAAAATATCGCCTTTGGGTTAGAAATGCGGAAGGTAGATAAAAAGACTATTCAGGAAAGAGTCACATCTGTAGCGCGTTCCCTGTCCTTAGAACATCTATTAAACCGCAAACCGAAAGAATTATCAGGGGGACAACAACAACGGGTAGCATTAGGAAGAGCGATCGCTCGTCAGCCGCAATTATTCCTCATGGATGAACCCTTGTCAAACTTAGACGCTCAATTAAGAGATGATACCAGAGCCGAGTTAAAACAACTACATCAAAATATCGGTGTCACCACAATTTATGTTACCCATGACCAAGTAGAAGCCATGACCTTGGCTGATAAAATTGTAGTGTTGAATAGGGGTAGAATCCAACAAATCGGCGAACCCCAAGACATTTACAGCCTACCCGCAAACGAAATGGTAGCAACATTTATCGGTAATCCGCCGATGAACATATTACCAGCAATTTACAAAACCGATCATTTTGATATTAGCGGACAAAGATTAGAAATTCCAACACAATTACAGCAAAAAGTCAACATTCCCCCCGGACAAAATATCAATTTAGGCATTAGGCCAGAACATATCAGCATTATTTCCGCAAATGAAAATCAAGAATCTAACATTGTAGTAGAAGTAAAAGTCGTTGAACCTTTGGGAAGAGAGACATTAATTAGAGTCAGTTTACCAGATTCCAGTAGCTTGCTAAATGTGCAGATAGCTGGGGGAGTGAGATTAAAGGCAGGCGATCGCTTATCCTTAGAATTAGACCTCACCCATCTGTTTATCTTCGACCCCACCACCGGCACCAGAATCCATCCACAATAAAAATTTTTATGATTGTTGGGTTTTCTCAACCCAACTTACAAACTAATACAAAATATTATTGTTTAATACCGTGCATAAATTCTGTTCTAGCCTCAATAAGCGAAGCTATTGAAATCTTTGCATATCAAGGCCGTTTAGAACATCAGCAAGAATAAAAATCTGTATATACAAAGCAGGTGAAAAAAGCTCCCCATGTATATACATTTTCCCCAAGATAAATTTGATAGCATTATTCACCAACTAATGATTTACTCGCTCACAGGTTCTATTTTACTAATTAAAGACTCCTGACGAGTTTTACCGCAAGGTTCTGCGCTTTCACAATCACTAACATTTTCTAGAGAATAACTTAAGCTAACTTTCTTATTCACCAGCGTTTGTTGTTCGCAGACTTCAAAAGTAGCACCTAAATTATGTTCTTGTCCATTTTCATCTACTAAAGTCACATAACACTTTAAATCACCACTAACTAATTCTTTAATTGTGCCTATTTTTGGTTGATTTGTTGCCTCTGGGGTTGTGGTTGCTGTTGTGGTTGCTGTTGTTGCAGTGGGAGAATTTATAGGAGTTTCCACAATATTACTAGAACTATCAGGAGATGGTTTAGTCGCTGAACTTTCACAACCAACCAACCAACTACAGCCCAAAATTAAACAAGCTACCGGAATTAATCTTTTGATCATATTTCTAAATTTCTAACATAATTAAACATTTTTACAATACAACAGGAAACAGAAAAAAATCCCACCCATCAGCAACGCATACTGTAGAAACACGGCACTTAACAAACTTTAGAGAGTTCCAATTAAAGAAATATCCTTTTGTTGTAGGGTGTGTTAGCACAGAGAGTACGGCACCTTTACCTCTATTTTCATTGGCTGGTGCGTTACACTACGTTAACGCACCCTACGAAATTGGATCATTTAATTTATTAGCCATGAAGTTTAATTTGGCAACTTCTGCACTTTACCTTTATCTTTACTTTTCACGAAGATTCAGCCCCCAGCTATCTTGCAAGTTCTTGGGAATCGAAAATTCCGTCTTTTGGCCTTCCCTTTCAATATAATGTAGTCCCTCAATCAGCCTGCGTGAGAATGCACCACTGAGCCTCGCTGCCACCTTCGAGCGATCCTGCATCTCGTCGGTGGCTCCAAAAATCCAGCGCAGTGGACGTAAAAAGAACCGTGTCCAGTTGGCGCGCTCGATACCAATTGCGTCAACCACCCGTTGCTCACACAGTTCACGGATGAGCGTGGTAACGATACCATCAAACATCTGGCCAGGAACACGTTCCTTCATATAATCAACCAATGCGGCTGTCAGTTCTTGTCCAACATCCGACGGAGCAGCATGACGGGTAAGAATCGCATCCCACAAGGCTTTGCCATCCTCCACATCCTGGGGTAACATTTCCTCTTGAATTCCCATGATGCTACCAATCACACGCCAACAGTGAAAGAAAGCGGCCTCTTCCTGCTCGGTAAAGTCCATCCCCATCTTAGTTAAGACCTGGGGCAACAGGGCGAAAGATAGCATCGTACCAGCCATGTCTTCCTGGTTGATGGGAACGCCATACTCAGCACTCCAGTGGGGACTTTGCCGGATATGGTAGCGGATGGTAGTGTGCAGCAGACGGATTTTTTGAGCCGTGCGGACTCCACGACCGGTTGGCTCTAACCCATTCTCAGCCATGACATCGAGGACAAACTGGGCGGTTTCGATCAGGCGTTGGTGTACCCTCTTGGTGATCCGTTGGGTCTGACCTAGTACCTGTGCTCCCTTGGCACAAGAGTAGCACGAAGGCAATGACCAGCAAAATAACGCCATCGTCATTTGCATACCATAACGCGAAAACAGTTGCTGTCCGAGTCGAATCTGCTCCTGATCTGCCCATGTCGGCCAGTCATCTGTAGTATTGAGGAAATCTTCAAGCTCGTCAGGCATTTCGACTGCCACCAGATCATCGTTTTTCTGGATGTTTCTTAAGAGTTGATTTACGGCATCTACCTGATCCAACGTAAAAACTTTCTCTATGACGGAATCGGCTTGCGGATCACCAAGGCCACGATACGAGTCTAGGGTGCTGCTGCTCCATCGGTTTGATAACATGAGTCTTTAACCCCGTATTGTTTTGAGAAATAATTGAATAGAAGACAATACTTATCCCTCTTCTCAGAAACCGTATTTGCTAAGGGTTGAATAATCGGTTTAAAACTAAAAGTTAGAGCCGTCTTGTGAAAGTTATTAACCATTCGCTCACGGTAACACTGCTCATTATCACCAGTATAGGGATTTGTATAATTTTCTTTGCTGATCATAGCATCGTATATTTGTAACAAATAATAAAAATTATAAATAAATGCTACATAAAACTTAGAAAAACCTAGCAGTGTAGAGTGGGCATTTTTCGGTAAAACACTGAATGAAGCGGAAAATTTGAGAAAATGCCCACCTCAATATTTTTCCCAAGCAAAAATTATTGTGGAGTTAAAAATAAACTTCCAGATTGTACAAAACCGAGGGAATTTCGTTGACCAAAACGCCAATGTTGACGGTATTGATTGAGGAAATTTTGACCAATTATTCCTTGTATGCCTGACACATTAAAAATTGGGCTATTTTCCAGAACGTAACCCTCTAAATTATTAGCTTGGTGTTGTTGAATTTTGACTTTACCTAATTTGACTCTTTGCGCTTTTGCTAAACCACCAAAGCCGAGAATATAATCTTGTTGTGAACCAGAGGGATTAATTCCCAATTTTGCGGCGGTTGATTTTGACAATATCATAGCTGTTGCGCCGGTATCCACAATCATATTAAATGGCCCTTGGTTATTGATGTAAACCTGTGCCGTTAAAATGCCAGAATTTCCCTTTAAAGGAATTGCACCACTGACGGGACGAGAAGGGGGTAAAAGTTGTAATTGGCGAGCTTTAGGATTGATAATGACATCAAAACTACTTAAAAAATCTAAGCCTAAAACACCAGCAAAATTATCAGGAATTGATTGTTGAGGTAATCCTAAAACATACAAATTGGAAACACTAGCGGAACTAACAAATAATGTGGGTAATGTAAATACACTAGCAGAAATTTGGTCAAAATTACCACCAATAACGGGTTTCTGTTGTAAAAGTGTTGGGGGTACAGCCACACTATCTAAACCTAGTTGTTTGGCTAGTTGAGAATTAATAATTGTTTGTCCAGAACCCGTATCTAGTAAAAAAGTTTTGTTAGAATTACCAACGCGGACGGGAAGAGTAAAAAGTTGACTGTCACTAAGGAGATTTAATTGAATATTGGCTTTTCCTTTACCAACTCGCGGCGGCATTTTCACCCCAGTTGCTTCAATGAAAGCGGCTACTCGTTCATTAGCATCAGGTCGTAATTTGCCGTTGTTGTCTAACATTACTTCTTTAGTTAAACAGTCTAATGCTACATTTTGAACTTCCGTTTCATTGGCTAAGTTAATGTTAGGAATTCTCTGATTTATACATCTAGAAACAATTTGTAATAGCTGGTTGCCTAAAGTTTGAGAATTTGTTTGTCTCCTAGATTGACCTAGCGCGGGTGTAGGTAAAAATGGAGACATACTAGCTAAAATGAGACTAGCCACCAATACACCAAACGGCGGATTTTTACGTTGATGTGGCTGATGACTAACTGACAAATATTTTACTTTAATACTTGAATTGGAGAATAGCATTCAGAAATCGGTGAATTTTACTTACAATTTCTGTTTTAGCTGAAATTAATCCCACTCACCAGGTTTAAAAGCTCCATTTTCGGTAATAATTGCGGTGATTAACTCGGCGGGAGTGACATCAAAGGCGGGGTTATATAAATCTACTCCTTTGGGTACGATGTGGGTTTTACCGATGTGAGATATTTCTTCGGGATCTCGTTCTTCAATGGGAATTTGGCTACCATTAGCTAGTTGAAAATCTACGGTAGATAAGGGTGCGGCGACGAAAAAGGGGATATTGTGGGCTTTGGCAACGATCGCTAAACTGTAAGTACCGATTTTGTTGGCTGTGTCACCATTCGCAGCGATTCTATCTGCACCAACCACCACCGCATCTATTAAGCCTTTTTGCATACAATGGGCGGCCATGTTATCACTAATAACTGTGACGGGAATACCTTCTTGCACACATTCCCAAGCGGTGAGTTTTGCACCTTGGAGACGGGGACGGGTTTCGTCAGCAAATACTCTGTTGATTCTGCCGGCTTGCCAAGCGGAACGCACTACACCCAAGGCAGTGCCATAACCACCTGTGGCTAAAGCACCGGCGTTACAGTGGGTGAGAATGGTTAATTTTTCCGGGGTTGGGGGTAATACTTGTAAACCATGATTACCAATGGCTATACAGTCTTGGAGGTTTTCACTTTGGATGGTTTGGGCGGTTTGCAGGAGTATTTCTTTGATTTCGGCGACAGTTCCCAAACTTTCATAGGCGGTTTTGATCATGCGGCTGATTGCCCAAAATAAATTTACCGCAGTGGGACGGGTTGAGCGTAATAAGTCGGCGACTTTTTCTAATTGTGCGAGAAATTCCTGTCTATCGGTTGTGTCAATTTCCCTCGCACCCAAATACATCCCATAACCAGCAGCCACCCCAATGCTTGGTGCTCCTCTGACAATCATAGTCTTAATAGCGATCGCCATATCATCGCATCGGCTAATTTCCACTACGGAATATTCTTGTGGTAAGCGGGTTTGATCAATCATTAAAACGGCGTTATCTTGCCAAATTACAGGATGTACCATAAAAATTTCAGATTCCCAATTTAAAAAAGTGAGGAGGGTAAGGGAAGAATTTGTATCTCCCCTGGTGGTTTTTCTCTAAATTAGCGGAAAATAAGCGATCATCATAGCAACTTTTGGATGAGTGCGAGCGATCGCTTCTGGCACATTCCCCAAAAGTGAGAAAATTTGATGTTTGTGTTCTACTGCACCATTTAACAACAGTAAGTCGTTTTCTTTTAGTAGTAGGGAAACCTGTTTAACAAAGTTACCTGATACATTTTCCAATCTTGTATCTGCTGGTAAACCCAACTGTTGAGGATTAATTTCGGCTTCTATCCCATTCACTACTTGTAACAGTTGTAAGGAGGCTTTTAATTCTACTGCCAAAATTTTCGCTAATTTCAGAATCCGGGCAAAGGAACTACTATAAGCTTGTTGACTGGTAAAAGCCAGAAATACTCGTGATGTATGTTCAATTGGTAAAGATAAGCGAGTTACTAATACAGGTGTAGAACTACGTTGCACTAATTTATCCAAAACCCCACCAAATAGATTTTCTTGGTAGGTGGAGTAACCTTTCCAACCGCACACAATTACACTAGCATGATTTTCTTCTGCTGCACGGGCAATACCTTTATCTATAGATTCGTCTATTCTGGCAATCGGTGCAACTTTGGTAACGGCCGCATGAGCGATCATTTCTGCGGTAGAAAGTAATTGATTTTGCCGAGTTTTATCAGCAATAGAAATGGGACTATCCTTTTCAATTAAAATGTGCATAGGTAGCAATGTTCCTGATGCAGATTTCGCCAAAAGAATCGCTAATCTTAATAGATTTTCCTCCGTGTTGGGATTGGACACAGGAATTAAAACGCGATCGCCTAAACTTGCCTGTTCTGTTGTTTGAACTGTGGTATCTTCTGGCTTGAGTTTTTGTCCCCATTTTGCCGTCACCCAAGGAGAAGCAATACAGGTAACAAGAATCATGGCAATTGTACCATTAACCGTCAAATTATCTACCAATTTAATGTTGTAAGCTACGGTAATAGCGGCTAAAGTTGATGCAGCTTGAGCTACAGACAGCCCAAACATCACCATAATTTTGTCAGAATTGTAGGCGAATAATTTTCCCGCCCCTAAAGCTGGTAGATATTTAGCTATTAATGCCACCCCCACCATCACCGCAGACACCAGAAGCGATCGGGACTCTTGAAATAAAATCCGGGGATTTACTAACATTCCCACGGAAATCAAGAAAAAAGGCACAAATAAAGTATTGCCAATAAATTGCAGGCGATTCATTAAAGGGCTAAGTTGGGGGATTAATTGAGTAATGGCCACACCTGCCAAAAACGCGCCAATCACTGGTTCAATTTGTACCAACCCTGCCCCGTAGGACACTACAAACAAAGTCGCCAAAACAAAGGTAAATTCTGCCCCCTCATCATGGCCAAATCTTCTAAAAAACCATTTGCCAATTCTAGGTACACCCCAAAGAGTGAGGAAAGTATAAACCATGAGGGAGGGGATGAGAGTTAACCAAAAAGTGAGAGTTAAATTACCTTGATGAGCTCTCACCACCACCGCTAACACCAACAAAGCCAGAATATTAGTAATGAGAGTACCGCCTAAAGTTGCCGTCAGCACAGGCGATCGCATAATTCCCAATTTACTAGCCACCGGCAGCGCCAACAAAGTATGAGAAGCAAAGCAAGAAGCCACCAACACCGCAGGTAAAAACCCATAACCGATGGACAGCATCGCCGCAGTTCCCAACCCCATCGGAATCGCAAAAGTCAGCAACCCAAAAATTACCGCCTTATCAGCGTTATATTTCAAATCATCCAAACTGGTTTCTAGTCCTGCCATAAACATCAGGAACAGTAACCCCACCGTTCCCAACAGGACAATAGTATTATCTCGTTCCAAAAATCCTAAACCATGAGGTCCCACTATCACCCCAGCTAGAATTAACCCCACAATGCCCGGCAAGCGCATCTTCTCAAACAGCAATGGGGCAACTAACATAATCCCCAAAATCGTGAGAAACACTGGCACTGGTTCCCGAATCGGAGTAGAGACAATGGCAGGTAGAAGCACATCCCTGGACTGAAGCCAGATTAAATCTAATCTCATAGATTGTTGATTAGGTACTCACGGTTACAGTGCCATTAAACAACTAGTACCCCGAAAACGCCAAACCCCTAAAGTCAGGACTTTTGGTTATTAGGGAACAGGGAACAGGGAACAGGGAACAGGCAAAAGTCATTAGTCATTAGTCATTAGTCATTAGGAAATAAGGAATCACTTCTTCTTTCCCCCCTGCCCCCTGCCCCTCTGCCCCCCCGTCCAGCGTTCGGCTTTACTGTTCCTGCCAGTAGACCTCTGCCCCCCTGCCCCTCTGCTCCTCTGCCCCCTGCCCCCTGCCTTTACTGTCCCAAATATGCTTCTAAAACTTGGGTATTTCTTTGGATTTCTTCGGGGGTGCCGACGGCTAAATTTTGTCCTTCAGCCAGAACCCAGATGCGATCGCACAAGGACATAATTACATCCATATTATGTTCAATAATCAAAAAGGTCAGCCCGTCTTGGCGATTCCAGGTAACGATGCGATCGCTTATATCATCAATTAATCTTGGGTTAACCCCGGCAGCAGGTTCATCTAATAAAATTAATTTGGGATTAGCCATCAAAGCCCTGCCCATTTCTAACAGTTTTCTCTGTCCACCAGACAAACCACCGGCATAGTCAAAGGCTTTTTTCTCTAAACCTACGGATGCCAGTAAACCCATTGCCCGTTCTTTTTGTTCTTTTTCTTCCCTAGTCACTACATGGGGTTGTAGTTGCACTTGCCAAAAGTTCTCCCCTGTCTGCTTTTGAGTCGCTAACAGCATATTTTCTAACACTGATAACCGGGAAAGAGTTTTTGGAACTTGGAAAGTGCGGATTAAACCCTGTTGAGCAATTTGATGTGGTTGTAAGTGGGTAATTGGTTCACCATCAAAAATAACTCGGCCTTTATCTGGACGGATAAAGTTAGAAAGTAAATTAAATAATGTGGTTTTCCCTGCACCATTTGGCCCAATTAAACCAGTAATACTGCCTTTTTTAACTTCGATTTCGGCATTTTTTACAGCTTGGATACCGCCAAAACTTTTATAAAGTCCAGTAGCAGCAAGTAAGGGAAAAGCATGATTATTTACCAAGGGTTAGTTCCTCCTTTTTGCCTAAAATGCCTTGAGGCCGCCAAACCATCAATACCATTAAGATTAAACCAATCACCATCGCTCGAACCGCCCCTAAACGGTCTGAATCTAAGGTGAGCATCCGGGGTAATACTTCCCGTGTAATTGCATCGTAAGCAAAGAAAATCACCGAACCCAAAAGCGTGCCAACATTATTTCCCGAACCACCTAAAATCACAATTACCCAAGCGTCAAAAGTTACTTGAGGTTCAAACGTTTTATCTGGGTAAATGGTGCTAAGTTGCCAAGCATAGAAAGCGCCAGCAATACCACCAATTACACCACCTAACATCAAAGATTGCAGCTTATACCAAAAGACATTTTTACCAAGAGCTTTAGGTACATTCTCATCTTCCCGGATAGCTTTGAGAACTCGACCCCAAGGCGATCGCAATAAATATTCTAACCGCCAAAACACAAAAGCCAAAACCACCAACACCAACAGCATCAACCCTGATTTAGCCGTGTAATTATAGATTCCCATCACCCCAGAAGCATAAATTCCTGCGGCCAGGACACCCAAAAACACACCCACACCTAAGCGAGTTCTAAATTCTTGTTTGCTGCTATTCTGTTTTATTTCTTCATTTTTCAAAGCTTTTTGGGCATGACGCATCCAACGCCAGAGATAATTAAAAGCGATGATTGTTAAAACAGTGAGTAAAGAAATCATCAACAGCCGGACAACTAAACTAGGTTCAGTCGAAAATGGAATCGGATAACTCTGCACCCCGAAAGTTCCCGGTGTCCAACTATCCCCAATTGGTAAATCTTGGTTATTTAAAGCTAAACGAATCAACTCCCCCGCACCAAGGGTAACAATACCTAAATAATCTTCTCTTAACCGTAAAGTAGCAAAACCAATTAATAAACCTAATAAAGCCGCCAAACCAGCGCCCATCGGCACAGCCAGCAACAAAGGCACACCTTTCAAACTTAACAATACAGTGGTATAAGCACCCAAGGTCATAAAAGCGACATGACCAAAGTTAATTAAACCAGTGAAACCCCATTGTAAGTTAAGTCCAAGGGCAAATAAACCAAACGTTGCCGCCGAAATTGTTAAAAAAACCAGATATTCAGCCATAAATTAGTCATTAGTCATTAGTCATTAGTCATTGGTCATTAGTCATTGGTCATTAGTCATTGGTCAATAGGCAACAGGCAATAGGCAACAGGCAATAGGCAACAGGCAATAGGCAATAGGCAATAGGCAACAAGGAATTAATTCTTATTTTCCCCCCTGCTCCCTGCCCCCTGCCCCCCTGCCTCTTCTCCCTGCCTCTTCTCCCTGCCCCTTTTGCATTTAGCCATAAGAATAAGTTACCTTTGGTGGGAAAACTATTATTGGTAGGCCGTGGATACTACAAATAACACTATGAATTTACTAAGGATCAGAATGCATCACCTAATAGAGCAATTAGCTGATGAAAATTTACCAGACGTTTGGGAAGTTATACACGCTTTACATTCTGATTTTTATATGCTTAAAGCAATAGAACAGGTAAAGCGATCGCAACACCCGTGGGACATATTAACCCATGAAGAGGCTATAAGATTATTGACTTTTCTCTAACAAAACCAGAATTGAGACTTTAAGGAGAAGGTATAGTCAAGAAAATTACCAAAAAAAATGGGTTTAAAGCCCCGTCCTTCTAGGACGGCTTTTCATTGACTTATGCTAGAATAATAGCATGAAAACACTGAAGTTTAAACTGTACGAACATAAGCGGAATAGATACCTCAAGCGCATGATTAACATCGCCGGGGTCATCTATAACCATTGTATTGCTCTACATCGTCGCTATTATCGAATGTGGGGTAAACATTT
>DATGXB010000065.1:0-29771 GCA_035299225.1 Nostocaceae cyanobacterium
CTGGTGTCGGCGTTTGAGCAAAGATTATGAACGACTACCCGAAACTACAGAGACTTTTATTTACATCGCCATGATTCGCATTATGGTCAGACGATTGGCATGATTTTTTACTACCTTTTACTTTTAAAACATCCTCTTAGAGTTGTCTATGAGTTGTTCATACTGTCCTGTAATAAATAACTTTATTTCTTGATTGAGTTCATCTGTGACTATTTGTTGCTGATCTTTGGTGCATATTAATAACAGAGCTAAGTATTTCTTAGATTCAACTAGAGTATTCCAAAAAATAAATGATCCAATGGCTATGTCATTGCGTTCGCGTAGCGTTCCCGCAGGGTGCGTAATGAAATGGAGCGACGCAATCTCAAACCCTTGCGATTGCTACCCTACGGGAACGCTCCGCGAACATTCCGCTCCGCTCCATTCGCAATGACTGTTGGGCATTTTTTTATTTTGTGTACTCCTATAGATTTTTCTATATTGTCCAAGTTGCTATCAATACCTGATAAAGTTAAAATTGTTGCCAAGTTCTGAATGCTACCTGCATATATATTTTGTAATTCTCCTCTCATCTAGCTTCTATTTTCCCTATTATTTTGAATGAAATTAGAGATACAGGGGGTAATCAAATTACTAGCTATTTGGGCAAGAGCAATAATACAAGCAAAATATACACCTATTAATGCAGGGTTATTTAACTGCATACACGTTCCATCTAACTTAAAACTACATAATATAATTATACCAATTTTGAATGTATTAATTTTTTATAATCAGAAATAGATATCTAGTACATATACGAATAATATATAAATTTAGTGTGGGAAGTTTAAAACTATATTTTTACTGTCAAGCTACTGCAAAATAGAAGAGACAAGACAAATAATAACTGACAGATTATGCAAATACAAACACCAGACTGGGTTAAACACGCGGTTTTCTATCAAATTTTTCCTGATAGGTTTGCCAGAAGTAAACAACCACGTAAACGATTATTACATAATCCGCGTTGGGAAGATTGGGACGAAATGCCAACCCTCCAAGGGTATAAAGGGGGTGATTTGTGGGGAATTGTAGAAAATTTAGATTATATTCAAAGTTTGGGAGTCAACGCAATTTATTTTACACCGATTTTTCAATCTGCTAGTAATCACCGCTATCACACCCATGATTATTATCAAGTAGATCCGCTTTTGGGAGGAAATCAAGCTTTTTTAGAATTGCTAGATGCAGCCCATCAAAAGGATATGAAAGTTGTGCTGGATGGGGTTTTCAATCATGCGAGTCGGGGCTTTTTCTTCTTCCATGATATTTTAGAAAATGGTCCTTATTCCCCTTGGGTAGATTGGTTTAGAATTGAAGGTTGGCCGCTTGCACCGTATACGGGAGATGCACCTGCAAATTATGTGAGTTGGGCAGGGATTCGCTCTTTACCTGTGTTTAATCATGATAACCCGGAAGTGCGGGAATATATCATGGAAATTGCTGAATATTGGATGAAATTGGGTATTGATGGTTGGCGTTTAGATGTGCCTTTTGAAATTAAAACTCCGGGTTTTTGGCAAGAATTTCGCCAAAGAGTAAAAGCCATAAATCCTGATGCTTATATTGTGGGGGAAGTGTGGGGAGATTCCCGTCAGTGGTTAGATGGAACTCAATTTGATGGAGTGATGAATTATTTATTTGCGGGTCCGACTATTGCATTTACGGCAGGCGATCGCGTAATCTTAGAACAAGTCCAAAACCGGGACTATCAACCCTATCCCCCTTTATTCGCTGCGGAATACGCCGCTAAAATCCGAGATTTATTAGCACTTTATCCTTGGGAAATCCAACTTACTCAACTCAACCTGTTAGCTAGTCATGACACAGCTAGATTAATCACTATTGCTGGTGGTGACATTCCTAGTGTAGAATTGGCTACACTTTTATTATTAACCTTTCCCGGTGCACCCAGTATTTATTATGGTGATGAAGTAGGTTTACCCGGAAAATTAGATCCTGATTCTCGTCGGAGTTTTCCATTACAATCTGATTGGAATGAAGAAATTTTAAATACTCACCAACAATTAATTTCCCTGCGTAATATTTACCCAGCTTTACGTATAGGAGATTATAAAATTTTGTATGCTCAAAATACATTGTATGTATTTGCGCGTACCTGGGAAAATCAGGAGTTAGTTGTGGCTGTGAATGTTGGGACTGCATCAGCTACCGCAAATATTCATACCTCTGATTTGCATACTCAACCAAATCAAGTATTATTTGGAACGGCTGTAATAGATTGGAAGAATGAGGGTTTATCTTTGACTGTTCCCGCACGGAGTGGCTGCATTTTGGGAAGGTAAATCAAATATAATTTGAGGGTATTGCTGATTTTAGAGTTAAAATCAACTAATTCAGCAACACCTATAATGTATAGGAATCCTAAATGATTCGTGAAAAATTTTCGGTATGTGTAGGGTGGGCATTTTTGTTAAAACACTGAACAGAAACGGAAAACTGTTGTCAATGCCCACCTCAGTATTTTTCAAAAATCAAACAGGAATGCTATATAATCGAGAGTAATGCAAGCAAAACACAACTAATTTTCTAATTCTCCAATCCCATTTAGTTTTATAATTATTTTTGTTGTATAAATGTGATAAAATTGTGGAATTTGATAATCTTTGTAAACTCTTAGCTGAAAAATATCCACGAGATTTTGCGCGGTGGCTGCTACCAGAAGAACCGCAGGAAATCACAGTTTTAAAAACAGAATTAAGCATCGAACCAATTCGCGCTGATTTTGTGATTTTGCTCAAAACAGAAAATCGGATTTTACATATTGAATTTCAAACCAAGTCAACATCGAAAACACCCATTCCTTTACGGATGTTAGATTACTCTGTCAGATTGACGAGGTTATATCAATTACCTGTAATCCAAGTAGTAATTTTCCTGCAAGAAACCACTCACGAAAACGCTTTTACTGAACAATATATCAGTGAGACAACCATTCACCGTTATCGTGTGATCAGGATGTGGGAACAAGATCCAGCTTTATTTTTGAACAACCCCGCATTATTACCTTTAGCACCATTAACCCGCACCAACTCACCCCAGAATTTATTATCACAGGTGGCTGAAAATGTTGCTAAAATTGCAGATAGAGAGATTAGACAAGATATTGCAGCTTACACCGAGATTTTAGCCGGTTTGCGGTTCAATAAAAACCTGATTCGTCAATTGTTAAGTGAGGACGTTATGCAAGAGTCAGTAATTTATCAAGATATTCTTCAAAAAGGTGAGAAAATTGGTGAGCAACGCGGTGAAAAGCGGGGAGAAAAGCAGGGTGAACAACGTACAATTATACGTCTACTTCATCGGCGGTTTGGAGAAATAGATTCATCATTGATTGATAAAATTAAACTGCTGACAATTGAAAAATTAGATGATTTAGCAGACGCATTATTAGATTTTTCCGAAATTACTGATTTAGTTGTTTGGCTAAACAACCCGGAAAATTTACCACCCATTGATGAAAGTATGTCATAGCTTTTGTTAAGTGAGGACGTTATGCAAGAGTCAGTAATTTATCAAGATATTCTTCAAAAAGGTGAGCAACGCGGTGAAAAGCGGGGAGAAAAGCAGGGTGAACAACGTACTATTATACGCCAGCTTAATCGGCGGTCTGGAGAAATAGATTCATCATTAGTTGATAAAATTAAACTGCTGACAATTGAAAAATTAGATGATTTAGCAGACGCATTATTAGATTTTTCCGAAATTACTGATTTAGTTGTTTGGCTAAACAACCCGGAAAATTTACCACCCGTTGATGAAAGTATTTCATAGCTTTTTTGGTGTTGCTGATGCTAGGGATGAAAATGAATTTTGCATAAAAATCATCCACAAGTTCAGCAACATTTGTTTTTAAAAACCACTTTGTAAAAATGTTTCCTACTAATAATTATAGGATTATTGTTTGATTTTTGAAAAACATTGAGGTGGGCATTTTCTCAAATTTTCCGCTTCTATTCAGTATTTTACCCAAAAATGCCCACTCTACACATACTAACTTTCACTATCAGCATCAAAGTAAATTCTGAAGTATTTTTGTTAGCAGTTGTTTAACCCATTGTTCCGCGAGTGACACCGAGTTGATTTTGTAATTTTAATTTCCGCCAAAGTTCTAAACCTGTAATTTTACCTGTAAGTAACTGACTATAATAATGTATGGTTTTTGTCACTTCTTCCGGGGTTTCATTCACAAACTCGATGCGGAAGTGACGCAAACCTAAATCAATTAAATGCTGTACGTATTCTGCTCCAGTTTGTGCTGTGCTATTAAATACAGTATTCCGACAACCAGCATCTGCTTGTAAAATGTGTTCACTTCCTACACGGTCTTTTAATTTCACTTCATATTTTTCGCAAGGTCGGCCACAATTTGTATAATCTGTTCCTTCAGAAAGAAAAGCGCAAAATACACAGTGTTCCATGTGAAACATTGGCATTTTTTGGTGTATTGTGACTTCAAAAAATTGCCGGGGGTAACTTTGCAATAAATCGGTTAATTGGTTAATATTCAAATCGTAGGAAGCGGTTAATCTTAATAAACCAAAACGCTGAATAAAGTAATCTGCCGTTAATGGGTTGGCGACATTTAAAGAAAAATCACCAATACATTTTTTACCTGCAAAAAATTCTAAATGGTCATAATTTCTAATTAAATAACCGTCAGCATTAGCCGCTAGAACTTGTTGTAGAATCCAGTTTTCTCCGGGTTTAGTAATACGTGGAGGTGCAACAAAAATAGTTTTTTGGTGATAATTTTGACGGACTATTTTTACTGCTTCTTTGTAGTTGCGGGGGTCTTCAAATTCACAATAAACTGTATTAATTCCGGCTGTTAATGCGGCTTGGAGTTGAGAGATATTTCTGACTAAAATAATCAGTTCAGGGGAAGTAGATACAGATTCTTGCGGGGGGATGATTAAATCTTGCCAAGTATGATTATGATTTAATTGCCAGCGTTTGGGTTGAGTTCTTAATTCTTCTAATTTGGTGACAATTTCTCGACGGATGCGGTTTAGTTCACTGACTGGTAACATTAAAGCACCTGTGAGATGGTTGTTAATATTTCCTAAACAGTAAGGGGTATTACCTAAACGTCCTAATTGTTCTTGTAGTTTTTCTGTCGTTAGGGGTTTGGTGTGCGCTTCAGACAGCAAAATTTCCGATTCTACTTGGATAATATTAGCAAATTCATCACGAGCGATCGCCACTAATTTTTCCCTAACCTCCCCATACACATCTATAGATATAGGTCGCTGAAATTGGGGGTTTTCTCCTGTAAAGCTTTGACGCAACTTTTTATCTAGTTCCGGGTCGCTGGTTTTCCAAACCTTATCCCTTCTATGTATGCGTTGCAGATTTATATCATTTCTCCCAAAGGTCAAAACCGCTTCTGTTCCTTTTTCTACCACTGCATACACCCGTCCCCCTTCTTCTTTCATGGCTGGGTTTCCGCAGTCAAATACTACCCCGTCACCTGGTTTAATTGGTGCTTCTAATTTGATGGTAATCTGTTCATTTTGAATACGGGTAACTTGTCCTACATATACACCCCGTTTTTTCCCAAATCTGGCGTGTACTAATTCTTGGTTATTAATTCCCTGAAACCAGCCGGTATAAAGTCCGCGAGAGAAAGCCATCTCTAAGTTATAGCGTTCAGCAGAGGAAGCAGCAAAATCCAAATCTGCCATAACTCTATCTAATGCCTCTCTATAAACGCGAGTAACATTAGCTACATATTCCGGGGTTTTTAGTCGTCCTTCAATTTTCAGCGAGGCTACCCCAGACTTAACTAAATCTGGTAAAACTTCTAACCCGGCTAAATCTTGGGGACTGAGTAAATACTTACGTTCTCCTAAATTGACGGTTTCCCCATCTACAATTAAATCATAAGGCATTCTACAGGCTTGGGCGCATTCTCCCCGGTTGGCTGAACGTCCGCCTAATGCTTCACTGGTTAAACACTGTCCGGAATAAGCGACACACAAAGCACCATGAACGAATACTTCTAAAGGCAAACAAGTATTATTTTGTTGAATTTGCTGTTGAATTTTGTTAATTTCTTTAATTGAACATTCTCGCGCCAATACGACCAACTCACAACCCAGAGATTTTGCAAACTCCACCCCCGCAGCACTGGTGACAGTCATTTGTGTAGAAGCATGAATGGGAAAGTCGGGGGAAAGATGCTGAATTAAGCGGCAAATACCTATATCTTGCACAATTACCGCATCTACACCCGCAGCAATAATGGTTTTTAAATATTGTTGTGCGTCATTAAGTTCTTGGGGAAAAATTAGCGTGTTAAGGGTGATATAACCTTTTACACCCCGCAGATGTAAAAAGCGCATTAGTTCTGGTAAGTCCGATTCTGTAAAGTTTTCAGCCCGCATTCTAGCGTTAAATCGTTCTAAACCGAAATAAATTGCATCCGCACCATTTTCTACCGCCGCTTCAGCGCACTCCCAACTACCAGCCGGCGCTAGGAGTTCAGGACGTTTTAAGGTTGTGGGGGAGGAAATGGAGCGATCGCTTTTCATCACGTTTGGGCAAAATAAACTATCACTTTTGCGATTGTAGCTAACTTACTACCTGTTTGTGGGGTATGAACAATCAAAACTTGATTATTATAGTATGTCACAAAGTAAGAGACCATCCAATAGACAGTAAAATAGATACAATAATTTATAGGATATTAAATGATTAATTCTCCAACTCTAGCACACATACACTGTAATAAACAAGACAACATTTTAGCAGACTTATTAACTCAAGTTGACTTACAGCGTTTAACAGCCACTCAGCAAATTAAGCCAGCTAATAAGACGCAAATGGGGCAATTTTTAACCCCCTCTTCCATAGCCAATATTATGGCTAATATGTTTGATTTTAGCTTATCAAATATATCTTTACTTGATGCGGGTGCTGGTGTTGGTTCATTATTAGCGGCTGTTATATTTCATCTATGTCAACTTGAAAAAAAGCCAAAATCTCTCCATGTTACCGCTTATGAAATTGATGCAAATTTCATCAAATATTTGCAACAAACTCTTACTTGGTGTGAGGTAAAATGTCAGAATCTAAATATAAAATTTACTTACACAATTTATCATGAAGATTTTATTCAAGCGGTTGCTAATAAATTACAAACTCCTTTATTTAATCAATTAGCAACAACTGAATTTACACACGTTATCCTGAATCCTCCTTATTGTAAAATAAATTCTCAATCACCGCATCGCTGCTTATTACGTTCTATTGGGTTGGAAACCACTAATTTATATACAGGTTTTATTTTTGCTGCAATTCAATTACTACAGTCTCATGGACAATTAGTAGCACTGACTCCTAGAAGTTTTTGCAATGGCGCTTATTTTCGCGCTTTTCGTCAGGTATTTCTAGAAAATATGTCTTTACAAAAAATACATTTATTTGAATCACGTCAGCAAGTGTTTAGTGATGATCATGTTTTACAAGAAACTATAATTATTCATGCTTATAAGCAACCTCAAAAACCAGAAAATATATTAATTAATTCTAGTACCAATGGTGAAGATGATTTAATCCTTTCTCATCAAATTCCCTATGAAAATGTGATTCATCCTGATGATCCGGATCAATTTATTCATATTATACCAGATGAACTAAGTCAACAAGTAGTAGAAAAAATGCAACTCCTTAGTTGTACGCTGCAAGATTTAGGTTTAAATATTTCTACTGGAAAAGTGGTTGATTTTAGAGTTAAATCATATTTAAGAAAAAATTTAGAAGCAAATACAACTGCTTTGATTTATCCTACTCACTTTGGTGCAGGTTATATTAACTATCCCAAAGATACTAAAAAAAATCAAGCGTTGTTAGTGACAGAACAAACTATTAATATTTTGATTCCTAATGAACACTATGTTTTAACTAAACGCTTTTCTACTAAAGAAGAGAAAAAAAGAATTGTTGCTGTTGTTTATGATTCTAGTAAAATCAAGGTTGATAGTATTGGTTTTGAAAATCACTTAAATTATTTTCACATCCAGGGACGAGGATTAGATTTAACTTTAGCTAAAGGTTTAGCTGTTTATCTCAACTCTACCTTAGTAGATTTATTTTTTCGTTTATTTAATGGACATACTCAAGTAAATGCTACAGATTTACGTAGTTTAAAGTATCCTAAATTAGAACAACTTTATTTACTTGGTGAACAAGTTGGCTTAGAATTTCTGACACAAACGGAAATAGACGAACTGATCGAAAGAGAACTATTAAATATGACTAATTCATCAGCAAATAATCCCATTACCACAAAAGCAAAGATTGATGAAGCTTTGGAAATATTGGCAAGATTAGATTTTCCTAGAGGACAAATAAATGAACGTTCAGCTTTAACCTTACTAGCATTATTGGATTTATCACCTGATCAACCTTGGTCGGATGCGAAAGCACCACTCAAAGGTATTACGATGATGATGGAATTTATGGAACAAAAATATAGTAAAAAATATGCACCTAATACTAGGGAAACAGTGTGTAGGCAAACTGTACATCAATTTATTGATGCTGGTTTAATATTAATCAATCCTGATCATCCTGAACGTCCTGTTAATAGTCCTAAAACAGTTTATCAAATAGAAGCCAGTGCTTTAGAACTGATCAAAACATTCACAACTTCTGCTTGGGAGAAAAATCTGCAATCTTATTTAGCATCAATCGAAACACTTAAAACAAGATATGCTCAAGTAAGAGAGAAAAACAGAATAGAAGTTAATATTCCGGGAAAATCTATTACATTATCACCAGGTGGACAAAATATTTTAGTTGAAAAAATAATTAATGATTTTTATCCAAAATTTACACCTAATGGTACAATTATTTATATTGGTGACACAGATGATAAATTTGCACATTTTGATCAAACTGCTTTATCTAACTTAGGAGTTACAATCAATATTCATGGCAAAATGCCAGATGTAATTATTCATTTTACTGCTAAAAATTGGTTAGTATTAATGGAAGCGGTAACATCACACGGTCCAATTAATCCTAAACGGAAAACAGAATTAGAAAGTTTGTTTAAAACTTGCGAAATACCTATTGTGATGGTGACAGCTTTTCTGAATCGCAAAGCCATGAAAGAATACTTAACAGAAATTGCCTGGGAAACTGATGTTTGGGTTTCTGAAGATGCAACTCACCTGATTCATTTTAACGGTGAACATCTATTACAGTTTTATCAAGCTTAGGGAAGATGATAATTGAGCGATCGCCTACGGGGGACGTTTCACCATCGCTTTTCATCACGTTTGGGCAAAATAAACTGTCACCTTTGTGATTGTAGCTAACTTACTACCTGTTTGTGGGGTTGTTGAGGGAAATGCCTTTTAAAATCATGAAGGTAAGACCCAGTTTTCTAACTGTAGTTTCAAGATACAATTATTAGTAACTAAAATGTAATTTTTGAGTAGTAAAGTTTTTTAAATTTTTACCCTCTATAATATCATAATATACAGGGACACAATCATAATGTATCCCTAGAAGAACTTGATTGAACAATATGAGAAATTAAGGTTCAGATTGTTGTTCTTCGCTGCGAATTTCTTCGATTTGACCAACTTCAAAAATTAAAGTGAAGGGTTGACCCATTTCTGTTTTAATAAATTCTTGTAATAAATATACTTGTCGGGGTGTTACTGGGTTTTTGGCACGGACGCTTAAACGAACTTCTGGGGGGTTGGTTAACCAGTTGGTACTACTGTCTAACAGTTGTACACGCTGAAAGGTGACAGTACGGTTTAATAATGCTCTTTTTAAGCTGGCTTCTAATTGTGATTGTTGGATGAGTCGCGCAAAACTAACACCAAGGGGAACTAAGAGAATAGAAGTTAAGGCTAATGTCCAAGTTAGGGGTTTACTTGCTTCAGAGGTAGATACATAACCTCCTAATACAAATACAAGCATACAGGCAAGGGTGATACCCAGCAAATTAGTTAAGTAGAGGAGGGTAGCGCCTAAACTTAAACTCCAGTTTGCTTGAGCTAAACCCAGTCCAATCACGCAAATAGGGGGCATTAAGGCGACAGCGATCGCAGTTCCGGCAACTGTTCCTGAGATTTTTGGCTCAATTTTGGCGTATCCACTGATACCACCAGCTACAACGGCAATTCCTAAATCTAGTAAAGTCGGTGCAGAACGGGCTAAAACTTCACTACCATAACTAGGTAATCCTACCAATAAACCGATGCTAGATGCGATCGCCACTGCGATGAATGTTCCCACAGTTACGGCTGTTACTCCTTGGCGAAATAAGGTTAAATCAGCTTGCAAAGCACCAAAGGCTAAGGCGCGAATGGGTAACATTAAAGGAGCGACAATCATTGCACCGATAATTACGGCTGTACTGTTGGACAGTAACCCAAAAGTAGCGATCGCACAGGAACTAATAATCAAAATTAGGTAATATGAATTTAAACTGGATTCTAACAGTAAATCTCTATGTAATTGTTCTAAAGTTTCGGGTTCGGCTGATCTATTGCGAAAACGTCGCCAATATTTTCTCATAACAAATTGCTAAAATTGATGATCTGAAATAATAGGTTAATCATTAAACTATACACTCATTTTTTATTATCTAGCTTTAGTCTCATTTATGACTTATGTTGAATTCTAAAAACAATCCTAATCAGCTATGATGTATCAGGTATCACTCCTGAATAAATTTTGAATTGGATTTTGAATTAATTATGATGCTTGGTTCAGCCGTTGGTGAACAAATTATTGCTACTAATCTCAAACAGTTTTTATTGGTATTAGCTGTTTCATTAAGTGTAGCTACATTACCCCAGGTGTTTAGTTGGTTTCGGCAAATTCCCTACACTTTATTATTAGTAATTGTGGGTTTAGTTTTAGCTTTTGCTGACATTCGGCTTGTCAATCTATCCCCAGGTTTAATTTTATTAATTTTTCTGCCTCCACTTCTCTTTGAAGCGGCTTGGAATTTACATTGGTCAGAATTAAAGCGTGATTTTTTACCTATTTGTTTATATGCAATTTTGGGGGTAATTATCTCTATCCTGGGTGTGGCATTTAGTTTAAATCAATTTGCTCAAATTTCTCTTCCTATGGCTTTATTAATTGGTGCTAGTTTATCAGCAACTGACCCAGTTTCTGTGACAGCATTATTTAGGGAATCGGGGGTTAGTAGTCGTCTTGTAACTCTCATGGAAGGTGAAAGTTTATTTAATGATGGTATGGCGGTTGTTGCCTTTGCTGTTTTAGTCGCTTTACCATTAGGAAAAGCAGAATTAGGGCTACAGCCAGTCTTAATTGAGTTTGTGCAAGTAGTAGGAATTGGTCTGGCAATAGGTGGGTTAATTGGCTTTGGAATTTCTTATCTCACCCAACGTTTTGATTTACCAATGGTAGAACAATCTTTAACTTTAGTATCTGCCTATGGAACTTATTTAATTACTGAAGATTTAGGAGGTTCTGGGGTCATTGGGGTAGTGACTACAGGCTTAATTTTAGGCAACTTTGGTTCTCGAATTGGCATGAATCCCCGCACCAGAATTATTGTAACTGAATTTTGGGAATTTTTGGCATTCTTCGTTAACTCTATTGTATTTTTATTAATTGGTGATCAGATTAAGTTTGCTAATTTGCAGGATAATTTACCAATTATTGCCATTACAATTTTAGCAATGATTTTAGCCAGAGCAATAGGTATTTTGATTCTTAGTAAAATTAGCACCATTATCACCAAATCAGAAATTACTTTACCTGAGCAAACTATTTTATGGTGGGGTGGTTTACGTGGTTCTGTATCCATTGCTTTAGCTTTGAGTGTACCAGCAGTTTTACCAGAAAGAGAAGCCATTATTGCTATTGTGTTTGGTGTGGTTTTATTTACTTTATTAGTGCAGGGATTAACTACTAAACCACTGTTGCAAAAACTAGATTTATTGAGTAATGTAGATTTGCGCGATCGCTATTTAGAATATGTAGCTCGGTTTGTGGCTTTGGAACGTGTTTTAAACTACTTAAAATCAGACCAAAGACCAGGAGTTGATCCAGAATTTTACCGTTATCAAGAGAAGTTAATTACCAACGAAATTGATGATTTAAAAGGAGATATTGAGCAATTACAAAATGAATATCCCAACTTAAAAACTTTTACATCTGAGCAATTTCGGCAAGAATTACTATCAATTGAAGCTGATACCTATGCTGAGTTTGTTCGTTCAGGACGCTTAAACAAAGAACTTGCTCCTATGTTACGGGAGGTTTTACAAAGTAGTGACAAAACATCACACTAAAAGCTAATATATCTAATTTAGACAATAGAGACATTATTTATTATTGATAACGTCTCTATTTTTAGATTTTTATCATTATCTCGGAAATTTCTTACAGCCTAAACTACCTTTCTTTGGCGAATATTCACTACAATTTATAGCTTCTTCCGTCATCACTAAATGAGGTTGTACTGCACATTTAAGATAATGATTATTTGAGAAATATTTACAGTTTTTACAAGGGACTTTTTGTAACCCATTGATGGTTAAAACTAGCTTTTCATCTAAGTTAGAGCGAATTTTTTGCAAAATCAGCAGAAAAATAGCCCACACAAATACAAAGCTGAGAGGAGATAAAGAGAGTGCTAAATCAGGAAAATTGAAATCTTTATTTTTGAGATTATCTTGTTTCAGTTCACTTTGCTTGACTTGATACAACTTATTTACAGCCGTAACTTTGGTTTGTAATATTTGTTCAACATACATATTAATTACCTTTGTTATAGTTCTTTATTTAGCTTGGGTATTGCTAACTCTGGACTTTACGCAGGAAAAGTTGAGTAATTTTTACTCAATATTTAGGCAAATCTTTTTTATAAGATTCTAATTATAGGTGTAGCAAAACTAAGTAGCATCTATATCCGTCGTTAGTTTTGCTTGTTAATTTCCCTAGATATATCTAAAGTCATAAATTAAATGGGTTAGTCTCATTTGCAAATTGAACTACTACTACAAAACTTATTTATTGACATAATTTTTATCTGTCTTAATGTATATTCTTGGATAACAGCTAAAGATTTTCGGCTGTATTTAAATATCTGCTGTATATTTAACTGAAACACTTATAACTTAAGACATAAGATTAAGTATAATAACAGTAGTTAAGGCTTATAAGCATCTACATTATTTTCTGTAGCTACAAGACTATTAGCAATATATTGGTCATTTCTAAAAATACAGCAGATTTCAGGTAAATGAGGTACAAATTTTTGGAACAACCCCTTATACCAACAGACTTTCAACCCTGAACCGTACTGAGTGCAGTCGAAGTATTAAGAGTTTCCAGGTAGGAAATTAATTTTGCACAACTGCTTATGGATAGCATAGGCTACAATTTTAGTTTGAAAGTAAGATGGTAAAATTCATATCTCTATTAGCAATTTTCATTCCCAGAAGCAAATTGTTATAATAAATATGCTGGACAAATAGATATTGTTAGTAAATATAGATAATCATCTTTTTATCTCTAATGATGATGAAGCTAGAAATATGAATGCGGGATTTTATCGCAAGATTCCTGTTATGCCTCTAATATTGCTGTGGTTAGCATATTATTTGTTAGGATGGTATCTTGCAGTTCATCAAATTTTTTGGCTAGTGGGTGCTTTTATAGTAGCACTTGCTATTGCCATAGTTCGTAAAAGTAGCGTTTGGTTAGAAAATTTACTGACTTTTGGTTCTCAAACCTTAGTAGTGATTTTAGCTTTGAGTGCATCTATCGCTTTAATAGCTGTTTGGTCGTTGTTATTCTCTTTATTTCTGATTCCAATAGCGACTACTTTATTAGCTGATTTAGAAATGCGATTCGCTGGTTTTAGAAAGATAGATTCTTTTTGGATTATCACAACAATTGCTTGTTCAGGTTTAGCTTTAGGTGAAATCATAGATTTACTAGTTTTACCTAGCAGTATCTATTAAACCTCTTCATAAATCTTGTAGAGACGTTCTAGAGAACGTCCCTATATAGGAATCCTAAATGATTCGTGAAAAATTTTCGGTATGTGTAGGGTGGGAATTTTTGCTAAAACACTGAACAGATGCGGAAAACTGTAGGAAATGCCCACCTCAGTATTTTTCAAAAATCAAACAGGAATGCTATATAATCCAATCTTTCTATTTTTCTTTTTGATCTAAACGTGCAGCTACATCAGCTGCAAAATCTTCGTATTTTCTTAGGGAAGTGACGTAAACTTTTACTCTTTGTCCGAGTTTTTTCATAATCGGTAAATCTAACAGAATTTGATCCAATGTATCAGGTGTTGGTACATCTACAATAGCAATAACTCTTCTCATCCCAACACATTTCCATAAGTCAACTACTACCCCCGCTTGTTTTGCACTCAGTGTTGTATCTGCTTCTTCTTTCCAAATTGCAAACAGTTCTTGTTGAGTCATGTCGTCGGGGTATTCTACATGAAAATCTAAATGATAAAGCATCTTGATCTTACCTAAAGTTATGTTTTCTCAAATAAAAAAATACAACATTAGTTATTTAAAATTAGCAACTTGTGATCATAAATATTTACTTTTGATAGTAATCAAATAGCTGTGGTGGTTTAGTTCGACCTTAATGAATTAATTTCAACTGCTTATGATAATACCAAGCTTGTACTTAATTAAGAAATTAAAAAATTTTTCTAGTTTTTAGAAAAACCTAAGTACTATCTCTTACTAAGAATTCTTATTGGCTAAGAACTATACTATGAGTTCTCTAATCAAGCGTCGTCATTTTTTACAAGGTGCGGCTGCTGCTACGCTTAGTACAACTGTGTCTAAGCTAACAGCTAACGCTCGGATTACGGAAGAGTATGTAGAGGCGATCGCTATTGGTAGCGGCTTTGGTGGTGCAGTCGCATCATTAAGTCTAGGTCAAACAGGGGTAGAAACAATTGTTTTAGAAAGGGGAAGACGCTGGCCAATTACTTCGGCAGGTGACACTTTTTGTACACATAAAAATCCTGATGAACGTTCTACTTGGTTAATAAATACACAGTATTAGGCAATCTCGTACTAATACCCGTTTATACTGGCATATTGGATCTGAAAGTAGGACAAGGTATCAATGTTTGGCGTGAGGAGTAGGTGGTAGTTCCCTGGTCGCTATAAACGAATCTTTGAGCAAATATTTCCTTGAAGTATTAACTACGATGAATTGGACAAGCTTACTATCCGAAAGTCCGTTTTATCATCAAACCTGCACAAATTCCAGATGAAATTTTACAAACTACCTATGATCTGAGCCATTGTGTGTTTGCAGAACAGTCAACTAGGGCAGGTTTTACGCTGTGTAAAGCTGAAAATGGGTGTTTTGCCATCGCTAGTTGATACGGACGAAAAGACTAGTACCGTTAACAATTCCAGTAGAATTACTACCTGAAGTTAAGGTGTATTACGGAAATATCAGGTAATATACTTAAGTGCAAAGTTTCCTAATCAAATAAATCAAATTATGAGTTCCCTAATCAAACGTCGTCATTTTTTGCAAAGTGCTACTGCTGCTACGCTTAGTGTAGCCTTATCTAAGCTAACGGCTAATGCTCGGATTACAGAAGAGTATGTAGAGGCGATCGTCATTGGTAGCGGCTTTGGTGGTGCAGTTGCGTCATTACGTCTAGGTCAAGCAGGGATAGAAACAATTGTTTTAGAGCGGGGAAGACGCTGGCCAATTACTCCCGCAGGGGACACTTTTTGTACGCACGAAAATCCTGATGGACGTTCTACTTGGTTAAAAAATGCCACAGTATTAGGAAATCCCGTACCAATACCCGTTTATACTGGTGTGTTGGATTTGAAGGTAGGACAAGGTACCAATGTTTGGCGTGGAGCAGGAGTAGGTGGTAGTTCCCTTGTCTATAATGGAATGAGTTATCAGCCAAATAAACGATTTTTTGAGCAAATATTTCCTCGCAGTATTAACTACGATGAATTAGACAAGGTTTATTATCCGAGAGTGCGTTCTATCATCCAACCTGCACCAATTCCTGATGATATTTTACAATCTCCCTACTATCTAAGTAGTCGTGTGTTTGCAGAACAAGCAACTAGGGCAGGATTTACACCACGTAAACTAGATGTAGCAGTGGATTGGGATATTGTTCGTCAAGAAATTGCTGGTCAAAAAGTTCCCTCTGCTATTCTTGGTCAGATTTTTTACGGTATTAATAGTGGTGCGAAAAAGAGCTTAGACCAGAATTACTTAAAAATGGCAGAAGCTACCGGTAATGTAGAAATTCGTCCGCTTCATGTAGTGACTTTAATTGAGGAACTGGAAGGTAAGCGTTTTCGGGTGTATTGTAATCAAATCAATGAACAGGGGGTTGTAGTTTCCCAGAAATCCTTGATCTGTCGTTATCTATTTTTAGCTGCTGGTTCTATCGGGACTACGGAACTGTTGTTACGTGGTAAAGCTAAGGGTACACTGAAACGACTTAATGATCAGGTTGGTAAGTTTTGGGGGATAAATGGTGATGCTATAGGTGCAACAATATCTAACACTCCTAATAATCCGACACAAGGTGGACCTGGAGGAATTGCGTTGGAAGATTGGCAAAACCCTATCTCTCCAGTGACCATCGTTAGTGGACCATTTCCATTTTTGCCAGAAGGATTCTCAGTTAATTTGTGTATGAGTATTGGTAAGCCGGAAGGTCGTCTTACTTACAATAAGAACACTGATACTGCTGATTTATTTTGGCCTCAAAATACAGCCAATAATCAAAGAAATACTCAAGCTGTTTTATCTACATACACGCGATTAATTGAAGCTAACAACCTAGTATTGACAGGTACGCCTGATTCTAGTCTGATAGCTCATCCTCTGGGTGGGGCAATAATTGGTAAGGCTTGTAATCCTTTTGGACAGGTTATGGGTTATCCTAACCTGTTTGTCGTTGATGGGTCCTTGATTCCCGGTGCTGTTGGTTGTGTGAATCCCTCTCTGACTATTGCGGCTTTAGCCGAGCGTTGTATGGATCGTTTTCTCAACCGTATTCCAGGGTAATTTTAACTCTCTCCTACTGCCACCCCGATAAGGTTTTTGGGGTTGATGGGGTTGTCTGATGGCTGTGATGTTAGAGCCATCGCTGATTGACACCCATGAGGGGACAAGCACCACTACCATCGGTAGCACAATTAACGCTAGAGTTTTCATGATTGATTCTTTGGCTAGGGGTTGATCAAGTTTGCCTATACGGAACACCCAACCTATCACCAGATAGGAAGCAAATTCTGCCACAAAGAATTTGTTGGGTTGTATGGGCAATCTCTTCTTCTTCAGAGAATGAAGGTTCTCGGTATCTTTGACTCTCCACTGTTTAGTAAGTTTCTCTTGCCTTCCTCAAGCTATTATAGTACAATCGTACAAAATTAACCTCTGTCTTAACAGTGGAGGATTTTTTTTAGTCATCTTGTGATAATATAAAACTTTTTAATTGGTTAGAATGGGGACAAATTATTGCTGTGTCCTTAACCTGTTTTACAACCACATCAAAACCACTATAAAATCAAAAGTTAATAAAGTTGTTTTTCTTTAACCTAAATTAAGGGTACACTAGCGCCCATAATGGTGCATATCAAGCGAGTTGAACTGACCAATTTTAAATCCTTCGGTGGTACGACCTCTGTCCCTTTACTGCCGGGGTTTACTGTCATATCTGGCCCGAATGGTTCGGGTAAGTCCAATATTCTGGATGCTTTGTTGTTTTGTCTAGGTTTGTCTAGTTCCAAGGGAATGCGGGCCGATCGCCTGCCGGATTTGGTAAATAATAATCAAACCCCTAAAGGACGTTCCTCGGTTGAGGCTAGTGTGACGGTAACTTTTGATTTAAGCGATGAGGCATCACGCAAAGACGCAGAGGCGCTAAGGGAGGAAGGGGAGGAAAAACCGATCTTAACTGAGTGGAGTGTTACCAGAAGGTTAAGGGTAACTGCTCAGGGAACTTATACTTCTAATTATTATATTAATGGCTCGGCTTGTACGTTAACAGAGTTACATGAGGAGTTAGAAACTTTGCGGGTTTACCCGGAGGGATATAATGTGGTGTTGCAGGGGGATGTAACCAGCATTATTTCCATGAATGCCAAGGAACGCCGGGAAATTATTGATGAGTTGGCGGGTGTGGCGGCTTTTGACCGGAAAATTCACCAGGCTAAGGAAACTTTGGCGGAAGTTAAGGAAAAGGAAGATAGTTGTCGGATTATTGAAACGGAGTTGACGGCACAACGCGATCGCCTGGCTAATGATAAAGCTAAAGCGGAGAAGTATCAAAAACTACGTTTGGAGTTTCAGAGTAAGCAGTCCTGGGAAGCGGTGTTATCTTGGCGTTCTCTCCAAGCACAGCAGGAAAAGTTGGCGACGGAAATTCAAACAGGCGATCGCCATTTTCAGGAATTTACAACAAATTTGGAAAATGTTAATACTGAAATAAATAGTAAAAATACTGAACTGGAACAGTTAAACGCCCGTGTTAAAGCTTTGGGGGAAGATGAACTTTTGGCGATACAGTCCCAACTAGCTACCTTGGAGGCAGAAAGAAAGCAGTTACAACGGCAACAGCGAGAGTTAGAGGCAACGAGTCAGGAAACCAGTAACCGCTTAATTCAAACTCAACAGGAAACACAACAGCAGCAACGTTCTTTAACTGAAGTTGTGGAAACTCAAACCGTAGAACGGCAATCTATTGTTTATTGTCAACAACAACGGGAAGAAGCAAGACAGGCGCTAGAAAGTTCACGTCAGGCGGCGGCGGAAATCGCTACAGCTTCCGAGGCTTGGGTACAGCAGCAAACGGCATTAAATCGGCAAATTGAAACTTTATTACAAACCCTTGAACCGCAACGCACAGAGCAAGCGCAATTAAGAGAAAGGAATAATCAGTTACAGGAATTAATTACGGAAGAAACAGAGTTAATTGCCAGTTTAGAACCGCAATTGGCGGAAAAGCAAGGGGAATGTGAACAGGTGGAGGCGGAGTTTAACAGTTCTGCTGCACCCATTCAAACTTTAGCGGAAAACTTGGCAGCGACGGAACAGGAGTTACAGATTCAGCAAGATACTCAAAAACGTCTTTTACAAGAACAGCGAGAAAAGCAACGTCAATTAGATAAATTAGAGGCGCAAACCCAAGCCCAGCAAGAAGTACAGGGAACACAAGCTAGTAAAGTCATTTTACAATCGGGTTTACCGGGTTTGTGTGGTTTGGTGGTACAACTAGGCAGCGTCGAACCCCGCTATCAATTGGCACTGGAAACAGCTGCGGGGGCGCGGTTGGGACATATTGTAGTAGAAGATGATAGCGTGGCGGCGGCGGGTATTGAGTTATTAAAGCAGAAACGGGCAGGGAGAGCGACTTTTTTACCGTTGAATAAGATTAATGCGCCGAAGTTTACCCCGGATTTAACTTTGCGGTATGCAGACGGGTTTGTAGAATATGCGATGAACTTAGTAGAATGCGATCGCCGGTTTCAGGAAGTTTTTAAGTATGTTTTTGGTAATACGGTAGTTTTCGCTTCTCTGGAACAAGCCCGCAGACAAATGGGACTTTATCGCATTGTTACCTTAGATGGGGATTTATTAGAAACTAGTGGTGCGATGACTGGGGGTAGTAGTAGCCAGCGTTCGGCTTTGAAGTTTGGTACAGGGGAAGCGAAAGAATCAGAGGAAGTTACCAACCTGAAAACCCGCTTAGGGGATATTGAGAGAATTTTAGAACGTTGTGGGGAAGCGATCGCTAATTTATCCACCCGCAGTAAACAACTTTCCCAAGAACTCACCGAAGCCCGTCAAGCTAGAAGGGAGAAACAAATACAATTAGAACAGCTACAAAAAGAAATTAAAACTTTAACAACCCAATTAACCACAACCCAAACCCAATTAAACCAAAATCGGGAAAAGTTCACCACTGCCCAAACTCGGTTAGAAGTTTTAAATCGGGAATTACCAGGACAAGAAAATGCCCTGCAACAATTGCGACAAACCTTAGCTGAGTTGGAATCCTCCCAAACTCCCAGCGAATGGCAACAAATCCAAGCGATGATTAAAAATCAAGAGTCACAATTACAACAAAAAGAAACTACATTCCGAGAAGCGGAACAAAGATTAAAAAATCTGGAAACTCAACAACAGCTGATCCAAGAACGTTTACAGGAAGCTGAAACCAGAATTAACCAATATCAAACAGAACAGGAAAACCAAAGAAATCAACTCACAGAAATTATTAACCAACTTGCCGCCCTCAATGAGCAAATTACCCAAACTCAAACCGCTTTACGGGAAAAAGAACAAAGTTTAGGCATAGAAAAACAAAAACGCGATACCACAGAGCAGGAAGTGCGATCGCTCCTACTCCGGCAACAGCAACTACAATGGGAAATTGAGAAATTGCAACAAACCCAGGAAAAACGCCGAGAAGATTTAACCAACCTCCGCACCCAAATTCAAACCGTCAGCGCCGAACTACCTGATCCTTTACCAGAAGTTCCTGATCAAGTAGATTTAGAAGAACTGCAAAAAGAACTCCGCACCTTAACCAAACGCCTGCAAAGCATGGAGCCTGTGAATATGCTGGCTTTGGAAGAATATGATAAAGTGCAAAATCGCCTACAAGAACTTACACAAAAACTAACTACCTTAGAAGCCGAACGCACAGAACTATTGTTAAGAATTGAAAACTTTACCACCTTAAGACAACACGCCTTTAAAGAAGCCTTTGACGCAGTAAATGAGAACTTCCAGTCAATTTTTGCTACCTTATCCGACGGTGATGGTTATTTACAGCTAGATAATCCTGAAGATCCATTTAGTAGCGGTTTAAATTTAGTCGCTCACCCCAAAGGTAAACCAGTCCAGCGTTTAGCATCCATGTCTGGGGGAGAAAAATCCCTCACAGCTTTAAGTTTTATTTTCGCCCTGCAACGCTACCGCCCTTCACCGTTTTATGCTTTTGATGAAGTAGATATGTTTTTAGATGGGGCAAATGTGGAACGATTAGCTAAAATGATTAAACAACAGGCACAACAAGCCCAGTTCATTGTTGTGAGTTTGCGTCGTCCGATGATAGAATCAGCCGAGCGCACCATAGGCGTTACTCAAGCCAGAGGAGCCTACACTCAAGTTTTGGGTATCAAACTGCCATCTTCAAGCACATCCGCTTGATTTTTTGTTAAAAATAGTTTATAGATAAACCGGATTCGAGATCAGGACTCCGTATAGAATGACCTCCGAACAAGTAATTAGACGTTCCGATATATTAAACACTCAGGTAATCACTCGTGATAATGGCAAACGGCTAGGAATAGTGAGTCAAATCTGGGTAGATGTTGATCAAAGAGAGGTTGTCGCTCTTAGTTTGCGAGACAGCCTGATCTCTATTTCTGGACTGCCTCGCCAGATGTACCTCAACAGCATCAATCAAATAGGTGATGTGATCTTAGTTGATAATGAAGATGTCATCGAAGATATTGAGATAGAAGCCTACAGCAACCTGATTAACTGGGAAGTCATCACAGAAACAGGTGAAGTATTAGGGCGGGTACGTGGTTTCAAGTTCAACGGTGAAACGGGTAAAATTTACTCTATTGTCATTTCGTCTTTAGGATTACCACAAATTCCTGACCAGTTCTTAAGCACTTATGAACTGTCAATAGATGAAGTTGTCAGTACTGGTCCGAGTCGGTTGATTGTGTTTGAAGGTGCGGAAGAACGGGTAAATCAAATTAGTGTAGGTTTATTGGAACGTTTGGGTATTGGTAAAGCACCTTGGGAAAGAGGAGCGGAAGAAGAGTATGGTTATTCTCCCCCCAGGGCAGTTTCACCAGCAAATCAGTTACCCAGTGGCACACCATTACAACCACCCAAGCCCAAAACTCGCGCTCCTGAACCTGTAGTGATGGAAGAAGAAGAAGAGGAATGGACTGAGGACTATATTGAGGAAGAAAGGCCAGAACCCAAAGTTATGCGGGCTCGTCCTTATGAGTCTATCCGTTACGAGGAGGAAGAGGAAGACAACTGGAGTGAGGCTACAGGGAGAGATAGGTATGAAGAAGTACCTAGATATGAAGCCCAGCCTTATAAAAAAACTTATGCCAACGAATACGATGATTATGATGATATCGAAGGTGATGCTTGGGATGATGTACCCAAACCTGTGAATATTCCCAAGAAGGTGAAGGAAAAACAACCAGAATATGAGGAAGAAGGGGGATATTAGGGAAAGGAGGCAGGGGGCAGAAGGCAGGAGGCAGGAGGGAAGAAGGTTGATTAAGTAGTCATTTCCAGGTTTTTCAACTGGATAGTTATTTCCGCCCTGCTGCACTAGATAGCTCTTTAGTGAGATTTGGGATTTTAGATGGAGTAAGCTACAATTCCCAATTTTCATCAATAGAATTTAATTGATATAGCATTCCTGTTTGATTTCTGAAAAATACTGAGGTGGGCATTTCCTACAGTTTTCCGTTTCTGTTCAGTGTTCTACCAAAAAATGCCTACACATACCGAAAATTTTTCACGAATCATTTAGGATTCCTATATAATAAGGGACTACACTTAGTTGAAAAGTGTAGTTTTTTATATGAAATCATCACAAAATTGGAATTAGCGATCGCTTAACACCTGTAAACGAAGCACAAACTTGAGTCATCAAGCCATAAATAGGGAGATGAGGAAGTAATTATTTATTCCCCCTGCCCCCCTGCCCCCCTGCCTAAGATTTTTTTGCGATCGCCTACCATTTTGTTTTGTCGTATATAAAATTGAGAGCGTGACCTTTGCTGAAAATAGAAGGTTAATAGCATTGCCGATAGAAACAGAAGTAAAAATTCTGAATCTCAAATCAACTTGTTGCATCTAAAGGTTTGTAATAATTATTATGACTTCTCAGATTCGCTTTTTAATGTGCGCCCCTGATCACTACGATGTAGACTATGTGATTAATCCTTGGATGGAGGGGAATATTCATAAATCATCACGCGATCGCGCCGTGGAACAGTGGAATAATTTATACTTGATTATCAAGCAACACGCCATTGTAGATTTAGTCCCTCCTGAGAAGGGCTGGCCAGATATGGTTTTCACCGCTAACGCTGGCTTGGTCTTGGGTAAAAATGTAGTTTTAAGTCGTTTTTTACACAAAGAACGCCAAGGAGAAGAACCATATTTTCAACAATGGTTTGAAGAAAAAGGTTTTACAGTCTACACCTTACCCAAAGATTTACCCTTTGAGGGTGCGGGAGATGCACTTTTAGACCGGGAAGGGCGCTGGTTATGGGCTGGTTATGGTTTTCGCTCAGAATTAGATTCTCATCCTTATTTAGCTAAATGGCTAGATGTAGAAGTGCTATCTTTACGTTTAATTGATGAGCGTTTCTATCATTTAGACACCTGCTTTTGTCCTTTAGCTAATGGCTATTTACTGTATTATCCAGGTGCATTTGATTCCTATTCAAACCGTTTAATTGAATTACGAGTTGCACCAGAAAAACGCATTGCCATTGCGGAAGCGGATGCGGTAAACTTCGCTTGTAATGCGGTGAATGTAGACAGCATTGTGATCATGAATAAAGCCAGCGATAATTTAAAAGCTCGCATGGCTGAATGTGGTTTTCAAATCATTGAAACACCATTAACAGAATTTTTGAAAGCTGGTGGTGCGGCTAAGTGTTTAACTTTGCGGGTAACTGAACCAGTAATCGAAGATTTACACGCTGTCACCAACGTAGAAAGCAGAATTATTCGGTTAGAAGGACACTTACTAGATACGGGTTTAATTAACCGCGCTTTAGATTTAATCGTGGATGCCGGTGGTAGTTTCCAAGTGATGAACTTTAACTTGGGAGAACAACGTCAAAGTACATCCGCAGCTGAGGTGAAAGTTACCGCACCTTCTCATGAGGTGATGGAAGAGATTATATCTCAGTTGATAGATTTGGGGGCAATGGATTTACCCCAAGATGAACGGGACGCAAAACTAGAACCCGTAATACAAGCTGGAGTTGCACCAGATGACTTTTATGTCAGTACAATTTATCCTACAGAAGTTCGGGTAAATGGCCGATGGCTGAAAGTAGAAAATCAGCGCATGGATGGAGCGATCGCCATTTCACAAACTGCCAATGGTATAGTAGCAAGATGTAAAATTTTGCGTGATTTGGAAGTTGGAGAACAGGTAGTTGTAGATGTGGTGGGTATTCGTACCATCCGCAAAGCCGAATCACGGGAACAACGCAACACCCAGGAATTTACCTTTATGTCTTCCGGTGTTTCCAGTGAACGCCGAGTTGAGTTAGTGGTGGAACAGGTGGCTTGGGAATTACGTAAAATTCGGGATGCGGGGGGTAAAGTTATTGTCACTGCTGGACCCGTGGTAATTCATACCGGTGGGGGAGAACATTTAGCCAGATTAATCCGGGAAGGATATGTACAAGGATTATTAGGGGGAAATGCGATCGCTGTTCATGATATTGAACAAAATATCATGGGGACATCCTTGGGTGTAGACATGAAACGGGGTGTAGCCGTCCGGGGTGGACACCGCCACCATTTAAAAGTCATTAACACCGTCCGCCGTTATGGTAGCATTCCCAAAGTCGTAGAAGCCGGAATTATTAAAAGCGGGGTCATGTATGAATGCGTGAAAAATAACATTCCCTTTGTTCTCGCCGGTTCGATTCGGGATGATGGCCCGCTACCCGATACCATGATGAACCTGATCCAAGCCCAACAAGAATATGCCAAAGTCTTACAAGGTGCAGAGATGATTCTCATGTTATCCAGTATGCTGCATTCAATTGGTGTAGGCAATATGACACCCGCCGGTGTAAAAATGGTGTGTGTAGATATTAACCCCGCAGTCGTGACAAAATTGAGCGATCGCGGTTCAATAGAATCAGTAGGAGTAGTAACAGATGTCGGTTTATTCCTCAGCCTGTTAATACAGCAGTTAGATAAACTGACCAGCCCCTACATTGCAAAAGCACGGTAATCAAATATATCTTCTTAAGATAGGGTGTAGAGAAAAATACTCTATACCCTACACTTTTAATAATGAATATAGTAGTTTAATTAGAAATCGTAGTTACTAAAAAAGAATGATATGTCAATATTAAAACCTTATTATCGAATAGTACGTCCTCTAAAACAACCAATGAGTTTTGAATATGTTTTGGATAGTAGATACTGCCAAGAGCGTTCTTCTTTATGTAAAGCTTACCAAATAATTCAACAGGATTTAGAAAAAATCTTTGAGTATGTTGAACCTTGTGATAATAATTGTGATAATAATAAAGCTGTGTACTCTCATAGAATGTTTGAATTGCTTTTGAGATGCGCTACTGAATTTGAAGCTAACTGTAAAGGAATACTTATGGCTAATGGTTACTCTTCTAATTCTATGAATATAACCGATTATTCTAAATTAGAACAAGCAACTAAGTTATCTGAATACAAAGTAAAACTTCAATATTGGTATCCCCATCCGTTAGAACTTGAACCTTTTAAAGAATGGAGTAAGGGATATAGTCTTAGTTGGTATAAAGCATACAATCAAGTCAAACATAATAGAAATAGTAATTTTGATAAAAGCAATTTATGGAATTTAATTAATGCTTTGGCAGGTCTCTTATGTATACTTTATTCTCAATTTGAATTTCAATGTGCTAATTTTTATCGTACAATAGAATCATATTCATTTAACGATGGAATAATTGGTTTAAATGGTATAATTTTTGATATTCAGCCTCCTCAAACATGGTCAGATTCAGAAGTATATGATTTTGCTTGGGGAAGTTTAAAACAATTATCTTATCCTTACAATAAGTTTAACTTCATTTGAAATAGAAAAAGCATAAACTTTCTAAGACAATACATTCACTTTTTTTATTAAAACTTACTTTCTCTTTTATAAAGTTAAGTTTAATAATTACAAAGGCTGTAATAATTCACAGATAACACTTAAATAGTAGGTGAGTTTTATATTTATGAATTTTGATAATAATCTAGCAGGAAAATATAAACAAATCTTTGATAAAGTTGCAATAAATAATGATTGTCAAATTATGCAAATAATTATACCTCTTTGTTTAGAACAAAATAACAATGAACCACTAATTACACGTTCTCAAGCAAGGAGATTGTTGAGCAAAATTAATAACTTTCATTTAATTATATTTGATTTTACAGGTGTAGAAACAATCGGACAAGCATTTGCGGATGAAATATTTAGAGTGTTCAAAAAACAACATCCAGAAATAGAAATCAAGAGCATCAATACTAATCAAAGTGTTAAACAAATGATTAGTCGGGCTGAAAATGTAACTTAAAAATGAGATGAAATTATGTTTCAAACAGTGAAAGGAATCTACAAAAATGGAAAAATTGAGTTAGCCGAAATTCCAAATAATATCTTAGAAAGTGAAGTTTTAATCACCTTTATAGAAATTACCAAACCAGAAAAGACAGGTGTAAAAAGTTCAACAGCAGAATTATTTAGTCCACTACGTGGTAAGATTCAATATTTTGAAGATATAACTATACCTGATGAATAGGAAGAAGTATAACAGTTGTTTTAGATACTCGTGCTTTAATTTGGTATAGCATTCCTGTTTGGTTTTTAAAAACTACTGAGGTGGGCATTGCCTACTTTTTTCCGCTCAGTGTTTTACCAAAAAATGCCCACCCTACACATACTTTAAAACTCGGAATTTATTTAGTAATAAAAAAACTAAAATACATTACCATTCCGAAGGAACACCTGTTACTGTAATCACAGGTTTCTTAGCTAGATAGTCTAAATCTACCGATTTGAGTACATTATTCCAACTTTCAACTATAATTTGGTCGTTAGGTTTAGCCGCACGTAAATCCACTAAAGTTTTAAGCGTTTCGTGCCAAAAACCATTTTCCGCATAAATAACTAAACGATCAAAATCATCTTTAGCTGCTCCTAGTTTTCGGAATATTGATGTTGATGGTACTATTCTTGTTATCCAAGCACTAATTTTAGGATTACCACTTAAGTCATCGGAGTTGCAAAGCAAAGAGAAGCGCCAAATATATTTTTTGCCAACCTCTAAACCTTTAAACCTCTTGGGTAGAGTATAAGCAACAATGCCATTGACAGATTTTAAAGCGATGTCTTCTTTCAACAAAACTTCGTCATTTTCATCTCTGAGGATAAATGTTGCTTGTTCCGGTGACTTTTCAGGGATGTCAACAAAAAAGGTAGGATGGCTGGCTAAAGTTGGCTCTACAGGTGCTTTGCTAACTTCTAAATTTTTTGGTCTGGGTGGTAACAAAGCACTAATATCATTAACACATGGAGCTCCTGCTGGAACTCCTCCTTCACGATTCCTAGAAAGTCTATTCCTCGGTATTTTAAATCCCAATATGCTAGAACGATTTGTTCTGTTTTTATTATGTGTTCTAGCAATACTAGCATTTAACCCAGGTTTAGCTATAGCAACTAAATTAGTTAGCACTACATCAGTAGATAGACCAAGAGTAAGTACGATAATTAACAAAGATTTTTTCAGCATTTGAGAATTATGGATAACTATGTAAAATTTGGTTTTCTGTTGGTAAGAAGCTGAGAAAATCCGCCCGAATTGGTTCTATACTTAATTCGGTTTTTAAGACTTTGATAGTTTGTAGTTATTTAGTCAATAACCATCGGACAAAATCAAAAGGATATTTTTCAGCACGAGTATTAAAGGCAATTAAAATTTATGTGATAACTAGAATTATACTGGATATCGGCTAATTTGAGCTTAATTCCTGATATAATAACAGACTAACACAGGTTTCACCTCAAGGAAAGAAGATGCAAAGGGTTGTTTTTTCAAAAGATTTACAAATTAATTGGGTGAGTTTTTTTGCTGATTTCCTCTTAACTGGAATGGTATTTGGCCCCCCTATTGCTCCCTTTCTTGCTGCTTCTGGATGGTTTGTACTTCCTGGTATTGCGGACATCATTTACTTTATGGGTGATCATGTTTGTCCCCAACCCACACTAGGACTAGAATTAGCACCACCCCATATCATGGCTGTGTGTATGCGGTGTTATGGCACAGTTACAGGTTTATTAATTACCCGCTTATTGTATGGGGTAACAAATGGCAAAGGCTTTTATTGGTTACATCAATATGGCTGGAGTGGTGCGGCTTTAGCTTCTGTCTTCATGATGGCTTATCCTTTAGAATTAGCTGCCCAAATCTTCGATTTATGGGATTTTAATAATTATATCATTACCCCCTTCGGCTTAATTACAGGTTTAGCCTGGGGTTTATTTGCAATGCCATTATTGCATCGGCATTTCAGCTAATAACTGTAAGCAAATATTTTTTCCTGTTTTCTCAAAGCTAACTCAAACTCAGGATAAGATTCTTTACTGTACAAAATTATAACTTTGCTAGAAGGAGGATATTTAATATTATTTAATTCTACAAATTCGTGTAATCCTTTAATTCCTTCTTCAATAATTTTTCTGTTAGCTCCATAATCATCGCTATGTATATCTGTTTTTACAGGATATATAACACCCAAAGGTATGTTTAATTCCACAGCAGCTTTCACAGTAAACCAAGAACCTCCTTTAAGAGAGCTTTGCACAAGAATTAAACCACCACCCAAACCTGCTTGAATCCTGCAAGACTTGACAGATGAAAATGTATCTTGCCTTTTCAAAGGAGGAATTTCAGATATAACAAGTCCATCATTTTCTAAAATAAATTCGATATTTTCAACTGATTGTTTTGGGATTGAGCGAAGTGCTGACTGAGCTAGTCCACTTCCTACAACTCCTACTACTTTTGCAAATGAATATTTATCTTGATATCGAATTGAATCAGTATCAATACCATTAGCTAACCCATTACAAATAACCCATTTTTGTGATGAAAAATGTTTTCCAATCCGTTCAGCAATTATTTTACCCGTTTTATTAGGCTTTCTTGTACCAAGAATAGTAACTATATTTTCCTCTAATAAAGAAAAGTTTCCTTTATAAAAAATGATTGGTGGTGGATCTTTTAATGTAAGAAGTTTTTGAGGATAGTTTTTATATAAAATAGAGGTAAAACCTATATTTTGTAATTCACATTCAGATAATATCCCTTCAGATTTAGCAATAGCATCTTGAATTTCTGACTTTGAATACTTTTTACTCAATAATGCTAAAAGCTGGGTAAGACTCTGTTCAGTGGTGTTCCCAGACCAATAACTATAGCTATTATTTACAGTTGTAAGGCTTTGCTTAATAAAGATAGCTCCTATTCCTTTGAGAAGTGAAAGAGCAAGAATAATAAAACTTTGTTCATAAATTTTTCTCATTCTATATTCTCCTTATAGCCGCATCCTTCTCCATTAAATTTGGGTGGAACACAAGAATAGAACTTAGTACCATTTTGTTTATTAGTTTTCATTTTCATATATAAATCAATACTTCGGACAAAATTAGGCGGCAATAACACCGTAGGAACAGAGTTCTGGATAATTGGGATGGTTTTTAATTAAGTTTGGGTCTAGAACACCAATTCATTAATCAGGCAGAAGCAGAAGTAAGGTCAGTAGAGTTAGTAATAATTTTGGCAAGAATATGAAAATTATAAACCACAGCAGTACGACGAAGGTCAAAGAGGTTTTTGCGACAACCAATATAACGA
>DATGXB010000066.1:0-16863 GCA_035299225.1 Nostocaceae cyanobacterium
AAGCTATCACTATTAATCCTCAATTAGCCGATGCCTACTACAACCGGGGAAATGCTAAATCTGAATTAGGAGATAAAGCAGGTGCGATTAAAGATTATAACCAAGCTATCACTATTAATCCTCAAGATGCCGAAGCCTACTACAACCGGGGAATTGCTAAATATGAATTAGGAGATAAAGCAGGTGCGATTAAAGATTATAACCAAGCTATCACTATTAATCCTCAATTAGCCCAAGCCTACGTCAACCGGGGAATTGTTAAAGCTGAATTAGGAGATAAAGCAGGTGCGATTAAAGATTATAACCAAGCTATCACTATTAATCCTCAATTAGCCCAAGCCTACTACAACCGGGGAATTGCTAAATATGAATTAGGAGATAAAGCAGGTGCGATCGCTGATTATAACCAAGCTATCACTATTAATCCTCAATATGCCCAAGTCTACTACAACCGGGGAGTTGCTAAAGATGAATTAGGAGATAAAGCAGGTGCAATCGCTGATTATAACCAAGCTATCACTATTAATCCTCAATATGCCGATGCCTACAACAACCGGGGAATTGTTAAATATCAATTAGGAGATAAAGCAGGTGCGATTAAAGATTTAGAAACTGCTAAACAACTTTTTCAACAGCAAGGTAATACACAAAATGCTCGAAAAATACAGGAAGTATTAAATCAATTGTAGGTTATATTTTCATTTTTGGTTTTACTTTCTAGTCTCTGCTGGTGCGTTAAGGAACGCACCCTACATATTTGCTGTTATTTGGTAATTGTAAGGTGTAAAAAAGATGAAAAGTTAAAAAGGAAGAATAATTAATTAACGGTGACTTTTGGCAGGAGTTAGGGGTGCTAAACGCCTAGTAAATGTTATGAATTTTGCAAAATTGTTGTAATTTGTGTTTTTACATCTGATAAATTATTTTCAATAATTTGCCAAACTAAATTCAAATTTATTTTCAAATAGTCGTGAATTAAAACGTCTCGTAAACCTGCCATTTGTTGCCAAGGAATATCAGAATACTTAACCTCTCAACTCAGGTGATAATCTTTTTGTTGCTTCCCCAATGATTTCAAAATTCCGAATTACAGCATCTTGAACCATTTTGGTTTGCATAAATTCTTCCTTCCCACCTTTTGTATATTCTTCTATCCGTTCAATACATTCTTGAATATTACTTAAATACAAACGCTCATCTTTCATAATGGTACAGCCTCACTTAATATTTTATCTCTAATTAATTCATGTAAATTATTAGGTTCTGCAATATCAACTTTTCTTCCTAATAATGCTGCCAAATCTTGCATTAAAGCAATATAATCCAATAAACTAATTTCTGGGTTAAGTTCTACTAAAAAATCTATATCGCTTTCTGCTGTTGCTTCACCTCTGGCAACTGAACCAAAAACGCGCATATTGTATGCACCATATTTAGTGGCAATTTTGAGTATTTCTTCACGAAATGGTAGTAATAATTCTTTAATTCCCATAAGTTATTTTTGACAAACATTTATCCTCTACATTTTAATAAATTACATCGTTATTTGTCAATACAGACAAGGAGGAAATTCAGTAATGGATAAACTAGTGCAAGGAGGCAGTTCGCGGAAGCGTTGCCGTTAGGCTAGGCAGGAGGGAAGAAGGTTGATTAAATAGTAACTTCCAAGTTTTTCAACTGGATGATTATTTCCGCCAGGCTGCACTAGATACTCGATTTATTAAAGAAGTTGGGTATCTATCTCCTTTAGAGTTTATGTTTAATTAAAATTAAAGTGATGATCAACTATTTTGTTCATATTAAATATAGTTTATATTTTGTCAGGGTTTAGCATCGCTAAACCCGACTGTTTGCTATTAGGAGAAGTTGATGCGATCGCCAAATTCGGAGTTATACCCCTCTTCTCCATGTTCGTTGATGTCTAAGCCTTGGTATTCTGTTTGCTCTTTTACCCGTAAACCGACTTTTTCAATCAGTTTCAAAATCACAAATGTTCCTACCCCAGCAATAACATAAGCTAAGGCCACAGCGCCTAATTCTACGAAAAATTCCCCAAAATTCCCCCGCAGTAAGCCATTTTTCCCGGCGGAGTTTACTTCTGTAGTGGCAAATATCCCTGTTAAAATCGCGCCTACTGTCCCCCCTACACCATGTACGGGATAGGTATCTAAAGCATCGTCAACTTTGATTTTATGCTTAAAGCTGACGGCATAGAAGCAAACAAAGGCAGTGATAAAACCAATGAAAATCGCTGCTAGGGGGGTAACAAATCCTGCCCCTGGTGTGATTCCTACTAAACCAGCTACCGCACCAGTGGCCGCACCAACGGCGGTAGGTTTACCCCGCAAGCTGGCTTCTAAAATCAACCACATTAAAGCCCCAGCTGCGGCGGAGGTATTGGTAGAGACAAAGGCAGTGGTAGCGACATTAGTAATTAAATTGCCGGATGTACCACTAGCAACGGTTAAAGCACTACCAGCATTAAAGCCAAACCAACCAAACCACAGTAACCCCGCACCCAAGAGGATAAAGGGGACATTATGAGGGGGAGAAAGTCGGTCTGGATGGGTTTTTCTTGGCCCCAAAACTATGGCAGCCACTAACGCGGAAACGCCGGAACTGATGTGAATAACTGTACCCCCTGCAAAATCCAGTGCACCTAAACCGCCATATAAACTTAATAAGCCACCTTTAGCCCAAACTATATGTGCTAGGGGGGTATAAATAAAGGTAGACCAGAGTACAACAAACAAACAATAAGCGCGGAAACTCATGCGTTCAGCGATCGCACCAGAAATCAAAGCCGGTGTGATAATCGCAAACATACACTGAAACATCATGTATAATTGATGCGGAATTGTTCCAGCGTAAGATGTTAAATTAACATAATTTGGATTAGCCGCTTTGAGTGCGTCTTCATAGGGGAAAGGTGGTAGATAACCTTGAGTTTCTAAACCCACATTCCCCAATATCCACTTTAAACCGCCAATAAATGGCAAACCAGGCGCGAAAGAAAGACTATAACCCCACAAAATCCAAGTGACACCGACTATCGCCATCAATACAAAACTCATCATTAATGTATTGAGTACATTGCGCGATCGCACAAATCCACCATAGAAAAATGCTAATCCCGGAGTCATCAGCAACACCAAAGCCGATGAAAACAGCATAAATACTGTATCTCCAGTATCAGCTGGGGGTGGAGTTGTTGCTGTTTGAGCAAAAGCATCACCCATCAATAACCCTCCCCAACAGAAGAAGGTTAAAACTCCCATGATGATTATTTTCTTTAGCACTTGTTTCGTCCCTGACCAGATTATTTTCCTGTTACTTCCAAACTTCCGTAATAATTGATACTCGTACTGTCTTTAAAGTTACTCAATAAGAAGTTTTGGAGGAATCTTAACAAAAAAATAACCTTTACATCAGCCAGGAATTGCAGAAAACTTAATTTTATGATGCGAAATTTACATACAGAAAAAAGTGCAAAGTGTAGCATTAGACAAAAATCTAAAACCTAAAATTCTCCCGACTCCTACCTATTCCGAAGGCTGAATTTCTTTTACAGGATTAATAGCCGCAAAAGTAACAGGGTTTGACTCTGTGGAAGCATCTATTTTAAGTGGTTCTATGATTGTATTGGGATTTTCAGGTTTAAAGTAAGTACCAATAATTTGATTATAATTAGAAGCAACGGCTAAAAACGCACCTGCCAAAATATAAACAGGTAATGGTAAAGTAAACTGTTTCAACCAGTCAAATAACTCGACCACAACAAATAATAGTACAAAACAAGCAAGCCAAACCCTCATTTTTTTATTCCTTAGACTAAGACAAACATACTATATAGTTTAAACATAGTGGATTATAACTCAATATTAACCATAATTACAATTATTGGCCTAGTTGTAGTTTAAGTAATCAAGCAGAATAAATTACACAACTTAATTTCCCTGTTCCCTGTTAAGAGTTCCCTTGCTTTACGACTGATTTTGACCAAAAGAATGGGATACTTTAAATGGTTATAGCTACTATTTTGTAGTTGCAACTTTTACACATTGGTTTATCACCTATTCCTGTTTTCATCCCCAGAACTGCAAAATACATTAAATACTTGAAATTGAGCCTTAAAAATCAAATAGGCAACATTTACTGGGGAAACTACGTCTACATCATAGTGCGCTCATGCAACACATATTGATGGAAGTTTATTGAAACCATAGAAAGTAACAGATATCACGGCTATGAAGTATTTACTCGGTACTATTTCTTTAGTTGTATTATTACAGACTTTACCCGTGATTCAGTCAGCACGGGCCTCGGAAGCTAGTACAGATGTAAGCAGTACGACTATAGAAAAAGTAGTTCAATCTAATTTAATGACTAATTTGAGTGATGGAAAATTTCATCCCCAAAAATTAATTAGTCGAGCAGAATTAGCACAAATTTTAGTCAAAACTTTTCGTTTAGAAAACCGCATCGCCACAAAACAAACTGATGTAACTGTAGCCGATGTACCGCGCAATCATTGGGCTTATCAGGATATTCAGATAGTTTTGAAAAATGACATTATGAAAGGCTATCGGGAGAATATGTTTTTCCCTAATCAAAGAGTAACTAGGGCGGAAGCATTAGCGATTTTTGCTCAAGCTTACGGAGTGTTTCAATTTCCTAATGATACAGTTAGCGAAATTTTGACACCATTTCCCGATGCGGAACAAATACCTGTTTGGGCCAGAAAAGCGATCGCCACTGTAGTCACTGAAGGTTATGTTAACACAGATGACCAAGGCAACCTCCAGCCCTTGCGTCCCATGACACGCGGGGACATGGCTTATCTGTTAAATAGATATCTAGAACTTGACATACCTCCTCGTCCTAAAGAAACAAGGATTCCTTGACACTTCACTGGAGTGTGCCACATAAGCGGTCTTATCATCCCTCCATGTCCGTTTAAAGTCTCCCAATGCCATAATAGGCGACTATACCCACATTTTAGCACAAAGCCGTCCTAGAAGAACGAGGCTTGTATCCCATTTTTTTGGTCATTATGACCGCCTCACCATGAGAAAATCTAAAAAGTGCTAAAAATAGAATTGAGATTAGAGAGGAAAACCGTATAATATGCATCTGAGTGAAATTACTCATCCAAACCAGTTGCATGGTTTGTCAGTTCGACAACTACAGCAAATTGCTCGACAAATTCGTGATAAACACTTACAAACTGTAGCCGCAACTGGGGGGCATTTAGGCCCCGGTTTGGGAGTTGTAGAATTAACTCTAGGATTGTACCAAACCCTAGACTTGGATCGGGATAAAGTCATCTGGGATGTAGGACATCAAGCTTATCCCCATAAATTAATCACCGGACGCTATAGTAACTTTCACACTCTCCGACAAAAAGATGGTGTTGCTGGCTATCTTAAACGCTGTGAAAGCAAATTTGACCATTTTGGTGCAGGACACGCCTCCACAAGCATTTCCGCCGCATTAGGCATGGCTTTGGCCCGTGATACGCAAGGGGAGAAGTTTAAGGTTGTTGCTGTCATTGGGGACGGTGCACTGACTGGGGGGATGGCTTTAGAAGCTATCAACCACGCCGGACATTTACCCAAAACTAACTTATTAGTTGTTCTCAATGACAACGAAATGTCTATTTCTCCCAACGTGGGGGCAATTCCTCGCTATCTCAATAAAATGCGCCTGAGTCCACCGGTGCAATTTCTCACAGATAACTTTGAAGAACAGTTAAAACATATTCCTTTTGTGGGTGAATCTTTTTCCCCAGAACTAGAACGAATTAAAGAAGGAATGAAACGGTTAGCTGTTCCCAAAGTAGGGGCAGTATTTGAAGAATTGGGCTTTACCTACATAGGCCCAGTAGATGGTCATAATTTAGAAGAATTAATTACCACTTTCCAACAAGCACACCAAATTCAGGGGCCAGTTTTGGTTCATGTGGCCACAATTAAGGGTAAAGGCTATGAAGTAGCGGAACAGGATCAAGTCGGCTATCATGCCCAAAATCCTTTTAACTTAAGCACTGGTAAACCTATTCCTTCTAATAAACCTAAACCCCCCGCTTATTCTAAAGTTTTTGCTCACACTTTGGTCAAGTTAGCTGAACAAAACCCCAAAATTGTCGGTATTACAGCTGCGATGGCTACTGGTACAGGTTTGGATAAATTACAAGCGAAATTACCTCACCAATATATAGATGTGGGTATTGCTGAACAACACGCTGTCACCTTAGCGGCGGGTTTAGCTTGTGAGGGAATGCGTCCCGTAGCGGCTATTTATTCCACCTTCCTACAACGCGCTTATGATCAAATTATCCATGATGTTTGTATTCAAAACTTGCCTGTATTCTTCTGTTTAGACAGGGCGGGTATTGTTGGTGCTGATGGTCCCACCCACCAAGGGATGTATGATATTGCCTATTTACGCTGTATCCCCAATATAGTGTTAATGGCTCCCAAAGATGAAGCGGAGTTACAACGGATGGTTGTGACTGGGGTAAATTATACAGATGGACCCATAGCCATGCGTTTCCCCCGTGGTAATGGTTACGGTGTGCCATTGATGGAGGAAGGTTGGGAAGCTGTGGAAATTGGTAAAGGGGAAATTTTACGCCAAGGCGATGATGTGTTAATCCTTGGTTATGGGGCGATGGTTTACCCTAGTTTACAAGTGGCGGAAATTCTTAGCGAATACGGTATTGAAGCGACTGTGATTAATGCCCGATTTGTGAAGCCTTTAGACACAGAGTTAATTATTCCCTTGGCGGAAAAAATTGGCCGTGTGGTGACATTAGAAGAAGGCTGTTTAATGGGTGGTTTTGGTTCGGCGGTGGCTGAAGCTTTACTTGATGCTGATTTGGTTGTATCGGTGAAGCGTATCGGTATTCCTGATGAGTTGGTAGAACACGCGACCCCAGACCAATCTATGGTAGAGTTAGGCTTAACCAGTCCGCAAATTGCCGAAAAAATTATGCAAGCTTTCTTTAAGAAAAAAGCGGCGGCTTTGGTTTAGTTTTAGTTAGTTGGAAATGAGACTAGATAGCAAAAATGATTTTGTGAGTCTAGTCTCACTGCTGAAAACGGAAAAATATGTCTAAAATTGTGGTTTTTAGTGGTGCGGGACTGTCTGCGGAAAGCGGTATTCCTACATTCCGGGGTAGTGGGGGTTTGTGGTCGGGATATAAAATTGAGGAAGTGGCCACGCCTTTGGGGTGGAGGCAAAATCAAGAATTAGTTTTGGATTTTTATGCACAGCGATTTGTAGAGATGCAGAGTTGTGTACCAAATGCAGGACATGAGGCGATCGCACAATTATCTCAAAAATTCCCTCTCACCTGCATTACCCAAAATATAGACACTCTCCTAGAAACAGCCGGTGTAAAAGATGTTTGGCACATTCACGGCAGAATAGATTATCATAAATGTGAATGGCATTTTAGTATCCCACCAATAGATGCTGACTGGCAATGCGACTACAGAGGAAATATTACCAAACCTGTACAAATTGGCGATTTGTGTCCCAAATGTGGTAAGCATTTACGTCCTGATGTGGTTTGGTTTGGTGAAGCCGTAGATATGCGAGTAGATGAATTATTGCAAATGCAATCACAAGTAGATATTTTTATAGTAGTAGGTACATCTGCAACAGTTTATCCAGCCGCAAATTTATTAAAATTTTTTGCTCACGTTCCCCAAAAATACTTTATAGATCCTCATCCTAACCCAGAAGTATTAGCAGATTTTACCATTTTACAAGGAACAGCGACAGAATATTTACCCGTTTTAGTGAAGTCTTTACTTTTGTAGTGCAGGCATCTTGACTGCTATCGGTATACCTCACTCAAATGAAATCTGCTGTAGGATGAATTATTGTTTTGTGGAAATTAAGTATGTGTAGGGTGGGCATTGTTGGATAAAATTCTGAATACAAGCAAAAAATTTGAGAAAATGCCCACCTCTGTTTGTTTCCGACTTGTTCGGCTTTATTAATTCTGATAAAACGTTAGTCCCTCTATTTTCCTTGGACGGTGCGTTACACTACATTAACTTATACAAAGAGAGTTTTAACTCTATTCCCTGTTCCCTGTTCCCTGTTCCCTGTTCCCTGTTCCCTGCTGTATGTGTAGAGTAGCACTTTTAGGCTAAATCCTTAACAACACCTACACAGATTAACAAAATACATCCACAAAACCCCCATGATCAAAAATCTCAACTCCTCAAAAATCCTGTAAATCCTTAAATCCTGGACATCCTGATTCTGACTACTTTAACCGCCAAATTTTGATAGTCTTGTCACCACTCCCACTGACCAAAGTCTGACCATCGGGGCTGACGGCTAGGGAAAAAACCCTGTCAGAATGACCAGTAAGTGTAGATTTCAATTCTCCCGTGGCTAAGTTCCAGATTTTAATAGTCTTGTCACCACTCCCACTGACCAAAGTCTGACCATCAGGGCTGATGGCTAGGGAACCAACCCATTTAGAATGACCACTCAAGGTAGATGTAAATTCTCCTGTGGCTAAGTTCCAAATTTTGATAGTCTTGTCATCACTTCCACTGACCAAAGTCTGACCATCAGGGCTGATGGCTAGGGAACTAACATCGCTAGAATGGCCAGTAAGTGTAGATTTCAATTCTCTTGTGGCTAAGTTCCAGATTTTAATAGTCTTGTCACCACTCCCACTGACCAAAGTCTGACCATCGGGGCTGATAGCTAGAGCTCCAACCAAGTTAGAATGACCAGTCAGGGTAGTTTTCAATTCTCCTGTGGCCAAGTTCCAAATTTTGATAGTGTTGTCACCACTCCCACTGACCAAAGTCTGACCATCGGGGCTGATGGCTAGAGACCAAACCGAGTTAGAATGACCAGTCAGGGTAGTTTTCAATTCTCCTGTGGCTAAGTTCCAAATTTTGATATTGTCCTCCCCACTGACCAAAGTCTGACTATTGGGGCTGATGGCTACTTCATTTACACTATAAGAACGTGTAATCAGGGTATTAATTAAAGTTGCGGTGGTGATGTTTTTGGGAGTTGCTATGATTTGAGGTAATTTCTGATTTTTATTCCCAAATATATTTTGTCCTACTACTGCTAGTATAAATCCTCCAACTACTAAACCTCCGATTTGCAAAAAACGACGACGGGAAGAATTAGTTTTTGGTTGTGGTTGTGAAATTTGATTTGGTTTTTGTGGTTGGACAACAGTTGGTGGTGATGTTTGGACTATTGATTGTGCATTTTGCTGTGGTGGTGCGGGTGGTGTAACTGTTGGTTCTGGTTGGACTATTGATTGTACATTTTGCTGTGGTGGTGCGGGTGGTGGTTGTAAAACTTGTAAAACTTCCTCTACTGACTGGTAGCGGTCTTGATGTTCTAATTCTAATAATTTATCTAAAATTTCTCCTAATTCTAAACTTACATTTTGTTGTAAATGTTTCCGCCAATCTTGCACCCAACTATACCCTTGTCTATTCCACAAATTCCCAGGATAAACATCTGTCATTAAATGAAAACAAGTTGCAGCTAAACTAAATAAATCACTGCTGGGATAAACTTCTCTATCTTCCATTTGTTCCAAGGACGCATAACCAAAAGTTCCTATTTTTGTTCCTGGTCGCATTGTTCCCTGGAGTTGTTTGGAAGCCCCAAAATCAATTAAAAATAGTTTCCCATCACTGCGACGACGCATAATATTTTCTGGTTTGATGTCGCGGTGAATGATATTTTTACTATGGACTATTTGCAAAACTGGTAAGATATCCAGTAATAAATCCCGGATTTTTTGCTCGTCAAAAATTCCTTGATTTGCTAATTCTATTAATAAATTCTCACCATCAATAAAATCTTGAATTAAATATAAACAATTATCTTCATCAAAATAGGCTTGTAGTTGGGGAATTTGGGAATTTTTGAGGTCTTTTAGTTGTATTGCTTCTTGCTCAAATAATTCTTTGGCTTTTTTTAAAGCATAAGTATTTTGAGTTTGGGGTGCTAGTTGTTTAATAACACATTTTTCATTTAATTTATCAACATCTTCGGCTAAATAAGTTTTGCCAAAACCACCACCACCCAATGCTTTAACAGGTCGGTAACGGTTTCTGAGGATGGTTAAAGGAACACCACAGCTAGGGCAAAATTTGGTGTTATCGGCTACGGGTGGGTTATGACAGTCTGGGTTGAGACAGCATATCATCGTTGGTTTTGGTAGATAGGTTTGTTTTTAAATATATACCAAGTATATTCTTTTGTGTTGATTTTTAGAGATTGCGGTGCGTTAGGGAACGCACCCTACAATTGGTAATAAAATACACAAATTTTGTAGGGACATGGCAATGCCATGTCCTGATTTTTGATGGCTATATGAATTAAATTTCAGCTAAATTGCTCAGTTGCGTCTAAGTTAAACAACATCTGTAGTGTTTGCATACATTGTTGTCTGGCTTCTACGTCTTGTTGAGCGCGTAGCTGTACCATTGGATCATGCAAAATTTTGTTGACAATACCGCGTGTTAATGCTTCAATCACTTCTTGGTGTTTTTCGGCAAATTCCGAACCCAAGCGAGATAGAGCTTTTTCTAACTCTTGTTCGCGGATGGCTTCTACTTTATTTCGTAGTGAACTAATGGTAGAGACAGTTTCTAAAGAGCGCCACCAAACGTCAAAAGCTTCTACTTCTTCATCTAGGAGTTTTTCGGCTTCTTGTGCCATTTTCCGCCGACTTTCATAGTTTTGAGCAACAACGGCTTTTAAGTCATCAACGTTAAATGCGTGGACGTGGGGTAAATCGTTAACATCTGCGTCTACGTTCCGGGGTACGGAAATATCAAATAACATGAGGTGTTGATGTGGGGCTAAAGCTGCCTCTAGTTTAGCACGGTTTAAAATTGGTTCTGTGGCTGATGTGCTGGTAAATACTATATCACTATCAGCGACTACAGACATCATTTCTGAGAGGAGATAGGTTTTAATCGGTTGGTCGGGAAATTGTTGTGCTAGTTCGTTGGCACGTTCTATAGAACGGTTAACAATGCTGATTTGTGTTGCACCTTTAGAAATCAGGTGTTGTACTAACAGCCGGGACATTTTGCCAGCACCGAGAATGGCTACACGTTCTGAGGCTAAATTTTCTACTTTCATCTGTGCTAATTCCACAGCAGCAGAGCTAATAGAAACTGCACCGGTGCCGATACTAGTTTCTGTGCGTACTCGTTTACCGGCGGTAATTGCTTGTTTAAATAATCTATTGAGAATAGTTTTTATACCTTTATATTGTTGTCCCAGTTTATGAGTATTTTTGACTTGGGAAAGTATTTGACCTTCTCCCAATACCAAACTATCTAAACCGGCAGATACCCGCATTACGTGCATAACGGCATCTGTGTGCAATAAATAAAACAGGTGCTGCCGTAGGGACATGACAGGAATTTTGCTATATTCTGAGAGAAATTGAGTAACTTCCCTTACACCGTGTTCGGTTTCTTTAGCAACAATATAGATTTCCAGACGGTTACAGGTGCTAAGTACGGCCACTTCCTCGATGTGAGGATAGTTGTTCAAATTAGCGATCGCACTTTCGGTTTGTGGTTCAGGAATACTTAGCTTTTCTCTAACTTCTACCGGGGCTGTTTTATGGCTTAACCCCACTACTGCAATATTCATTTCTTATTAATAGTTGGTAATGAGAGGTATAAGGGAAATGAGGGGGATGAGGAGGATGAGAGAGATGAGGGAGGTGAGGAGGACGAGGGAGGTAAGAAAGAAATTATACATTTCTTTTGCTTCCTGCCTCCTTTCCTTTCACCTTCTGCCTCCTGCCCCTACTTAACTAGTGCAGTTGTACAACCTTGGGTTGGTCAAACATGTGGATAGTGTCAACAAACCGGGCAGTTTTAGACTGGGTGGAAATAACTAAGCTTTGAGTTCTTGCACCACCGTGGAAGAAGCGGACACCTTGGATCAAGTTACCAGTAGTGATACCGCAAGCAGCAAATAGCACAGTTTCACCTGAAGCTAATTCATGAGCGTCATAAACCTTATCGGGGTCTTCAATGCCCATAGACTTGAGACGGTCAATATTAGCTTGTTTGCTTTCGCCAATTAAACCGGTTTTCACTACTTCTGGATCATAAATCAATTGACCTTGGAAGTGTCCACCCAAAGCACGCATAGCGGCAGCAGAAATCACACCTTCAGGAGCAGCACCAATACCCATTAAAGCATGAACATTTGTACCCGCAAAGCCACAAGATAGGGCTGCACCTACGTCACCATCAGAAATTAATTGTACTCTAGCTCCAACTTCGCGGATCTCTTTAATTAGATCATTGTGGCGATCGCGTTTCATCACAATTACCACAAGTTCATCAATAGAGCGGTCTAGACATTCAGATAAAATCTTCAGGTTTTCTGTGGCTGACTTGTTAATGTCTACCTTACCTTTAGCAGCTGGAGGTGCTGCCAACTTCTTCATGTAGAAGTCAGGAGCAGCAAATAAACCACCTTTTTCGGAAATTGCTAAAACCGCCATTGAGCCGGGTTGACCATAGGCTACTAAATTTGTACCTTCGCAGGGGTCAACAGCAATATCAATTTCGATTAACTCATCAATATTACAGAAATCGTTAGCATCTGGACGAGCGCAGATTCCCACTTCTTCACCGATGTAGAGCATGGGAGCATCATCACGTTCACCTTCACCGATAACGATGCGGCCACGCATATAGATTTTGTTCATTCTCTCCCGCATTGCTTCCACTGCTACTTGGTCGGCGGTGTTTTTCTCACCTTTACCCATCCAACGTGCAGAGGCGATCGCTGCTTGCTCTACTACCTCGATAATCTCTAACCCAAGTGTATTTTCCACAGAGTCTGCCCTCTCAGTTGCTTGTCTTTACGTTGTTTTATCTAGCTGTTCTCAGTTTTCAAGTCTACCAAAGGGCGGTAACAGATGGAAAACAGACTTTTTCTTTAAGTGTGTTAAGTTTTGCTACTACATTGCAGACACAGATTTTATTAATACTCTTGTATTGGTAGAATTAACTAGCAATATCCAGATTTTTGATTTTACTGTGAACAATTCAGTAATATATGTTACAAATCTTGTCTTAGAATCATCAAGTTAAAAATAAAGTCATTTGCACCAAACAACTCAAAAAGTTCTACTATAGAATTTTTTTTGTTAACATAAAAATAAACCAGATTCAAAATTATCAAAAGAAATAAACTTATTGTTAAATCAAACATAATTTAATATTATTTGTTCAAAAAAATCAGTTAATTATTGTATTCTTTTTAAGGAGGCAAGAAAAATGACAGCATTACTTTCATCAGCCACAAAATCAGAAATTATTTATCCAGAAAGTGACGGAAAGCCAATGGCGGATAACACTAAACAATTTCGTTGGATTGTGACAATCCAAGGAGGAATAGACGCTTTATTTAGAGATAACCCAGATGTGTTTGTAGCAGGGGATTTACTCTGGTATCCAGTAGAAGGTCAGAATAAAGTTTGCCAAGCACCAGATATTATGGTTGTGTTTGGTAGACCAAAAGGTGATAGAGGTTCTTATCAACAATGGAAGGAAGACAATATACCACCCCAAGTCGTGTTTGAAATTTTATCACCTAGTAATAATTTTCCAGAAATGCTCAATAAATTTAAGTTTTATGAGCAGCATAGTGTGGAGGAATATTATATTTATGATCCAACAAAAGGTACATTCTTTGGCTTTACTCGCACTGAATCAGAATTAAAGCAAATTGAAGAAATACAAGGTTTTATTAGTCCCCGTTTAGGTGTAAAGTTTGAAGTAGTAGAAGGAGAATTACAAATTTATCGTCCTGATGGAGAAAAATTTCTCAATTATGTTGAGTTAGAACAACAAAGACAATTAGCAGAACAACAAAAACAATTAGCAGAAGAAAAAGCAGCAAGATTAGCAGAAAGATTAAGAGCAATGGGGGTTAATCCAGATGAGATGTAGGGAAACTTCTGAGAAAAAACAACTTTAACTTCGTCAGAATTTAGTGTATTTATGGTAAGGGCTAAAGCCCTTAGTACAAACATTATGTTTAGTGAGCAAGAAAATTGAGAAACTGATTAATAGTTGTATTATTTTTAAGGAGGTAAGGAAAATGACAGCATTACTTTCATCAGCCGCAAAATCAGAAATTATTTATCCAGAAAGTGACGGAAAGCCAATGGCAGATAACACAAAACAATTTCGCTGGATTGTGACAATCCAAGGAGGGATAGACGCTTTATTTAGAGATAATCCAGATGTGTTTGTAGCAGGGGATTTACTCTGGTATCCAGTAGAAGGTCAGAATAAAGTTTCCCAAGCACCAGATATTATGGTCGTTTTTGGTAGACCAAAAGGTGATAGAGGTTCTTATCAACAATGGAAGGAAGACAATATACCACCCCAAGTCATGTTTGAGATTTTATCACCTAGTAATACAATGTTAGAAATGATCAAAAAGTTCAAATTTTATGAGCAGTATGGTGTAGAGGAATATTATATTTATGACCCTCAAACAGGAGAATTTTTAGGTTTTTTACGTTCTGAATCAGAATTAAAGCAAATTGAAGAAATACAAGGTTTTATTAGTCCCCGTTTAGGTGTGAAGTTTGAAGTAGTAGCAGGAGAATTACAAATTTATCGGCCAGATGGAGAGAAATTTCTCAATTATGTTCAGTTAGAACAACAAAGACAACTAGCAGAACAAAAAGCGGCAAGATTAGCAGAGAAATTGAAAGAAATGGGAATTAATCCAGATGAAATTTAGAGAAAAATGCCTAAAGTAATAGTGAGATTGTGGCAAATTTTATTAACATAAGATTGAGGACAAATCTAGCATCAAGAAATCTACTCATCAAAATTATGTTTGACTTTCTCAATTCTCTGTTAGGTCGTCACCCGGAAAAAGTGAAAGCCAATGTAGAAATTTACACTTGGCAAACTTGCCCCTATTGCATCCGGGCTAAAATGCTGTTGTGGTGGAAAGGTGTTAATTTCACTGAGTACAAAATTGATGGTAACGAAGCAGAAAGAGCAAAAATGGCGGAACGTGCTAACGGTCGGCGTTCTGTTCCCCAAATTTTTATCAATAATCAACATATCGGCGGCTGTGATGACATTTACCAGCTAGATACAAAAGGACAACTTGACCCGCTATTATATGAAACTCCTGCTTATTCTGGAAGTTAGCCCAAGCAGGTGAGTTTAGTTTGTTTAGCCCCAGGTTTTTGAATCTGAGGGCTATTTAAGTAATTAAGCAGAATGAATTACAGTTATATAGGATTCTGTTTGATTTTTGAAAAATACGTTAGGTGGGCATTTCTTAAAATTTCCGCTTCTATTCAGTGTTTTACCGAAAAATGCCCACCCTACAGATACTAATTCTTTTCTTGTTCCCTGTTCCCTGTTCCCTGTTCCCTGTTATGGAAATTTTAGATCCAGAATATTTAAAACATAAAAAATGGATGGAATACGCTTTAAAATTGGCACAGGTGGCGGGAGATGCGGGTGAAGTGCCTGTGGGTGCGGTAATTGTGGATAGTTCTGGAAATTTAGTTGCAGAAGGTGTAAATAGAAAAGAGCGTGAACAAGACCCCACAGCCCACGCGGAAATTATTGCGATTCGGTCGGCTGCCAAAACTCTCCAAACGTGGCGTTTAAATGACTGTACACTCTACGTTACTTTAGAACCTTGTCCCATGTGTGCGGGGGCTATAGTCCATGCGCGTTTAGCCAAATTGGTCTATGGAGTGGACGATACAAAAACTGGCGCAATTCGGACGGTTATCAACATTCCCAGTAGTGCGGCATCTAATCACCGCTTACAGGTAGTTGGAGGCATTTTAGAATCAGCTTGTCGGCAGCAGTTACAAAGTTGGTTTGCTAATAGACGACTAAAACAGAGATAACAGACAGAGGTAAAACTGTCCAGCTGACAAGGGACAAATTACTCAAGAAAATCTACGGTGTTATTAATCAAATTTCCGTTATTTTTGATTGTTTACCATCAGTTATATTAATGATGGAATTTTACCATGCTTCTACTACCAGTGAGTTAACGTCAATGGGTGCGTCAGTAAATCCTCAAGTTGTGAGTAAGACTTCACAGTTTTCTCCTTGGTTAATTTCTCTGGCTTATTTTTTGGGGCGGAATATATGTCTACCGTTATATTTTGGGCGGATAGAAATTATTGGCCAAGAAAATATCCCCAAAAATGGGCCGGCGATTTTAGCTCCTACACATCGATCGCGTTGGGATTCTTTGCTTTTGCCCTATGCTACTGGTCGCTGTGTGACGGGTCGAGACTTAAATTTTATGGTGACTATTAGTGAATGTCAGGGTTTGCAAGGCTGGTTTGTGCGCCGTTTAGGTGGTTTTCCTGTTGACCCCCAACGACCGGCGATCGCTTCTTTACGTTGTGCGGTGGATTTACTGCAACAACAACAAATGTTAGTGATCTATCCTGAAGGGGGAATTTTTCGAGATAAGGAAATACACGCTTTAAAACCGGGTATAGCCCGTCTAGCTTTAAGTGCTGAATCTAATCATCCTGGTTTGGGTGTGCAAATTATTCCTGTGCATATTGATTACAGTCAGCCTTATCCTGGTTGGGGTTCTAAGGTAAAAATGAATATTGGCCAACCCATTTTAGTGAAAAATTACGTTAATGGTTGTTTAAAATTAGACGCTAAAAATTTGACTTCCGATTTAACTCATCAATTACAACTATTAAATAATCAAGAATTAGTTACTAGTCAGTGGTCAGTGGTTAGTGGTTAGGTGCAGGGGGGCAGGGAGCAGGGGGCAGAGGGGCAGGGG
>DATGXB010000067.1:0-5315 GCA_035299225.1 Nostocaceae cyanobacterium
CTTTAGAGATTTGTAATTAATTCGCCCCGCATCACGGTTACAGCCTGACCAGACAGAAAAACCCTCTCATTCCCGTCATAATTCACCTTTACCACCCCACCCCGTTTAGAAGCCTGAAAAGCCAAAAAATCATCTTTACCCAGCTTCTCGCGCCAAAATGGGGCTAAACAACAATGAGCCGCACCCGTCACCGGGTCTTCATCAATACCCAAAGCCGGAGCAAAAAAGCGAGACACAAAATCAAAATCTGTTTCCCCTTGACTGGTAACAATAGCATTTCCCGGTGCAATATTTTTCAATAATTGGAAATTAGGCTGCATTTCCCGCACCACTTCCGCCGATTCTACCTCAATTAAATAACCCAAATAATTTTGATATACAGATTTAAACTCTACACCCAAAGCTTGATTTAGTTCTGGTGGTGCTTCCACAATTTGGGAATGAATCACTGGAAAATCTAACTGTATCCAATCACCTTGTAACTTCGCAATTAATAAACCGCTTTTTGTATAAAATCGGACTGGTGTATCTGGTGATAAATGTCCCTCAGACCATAAAACATGAGCACTAGCCAAAGTTGCATGACCACAAAGCGGGACTTCCACCGACGGAGTAAACCAGCGTAAATTATAACCATCATCCTGGGGAAGTAAAAAAGCCGTTTCTGATAAATTCATTTCCTGAGCCACATTTAGCAGCCATTCATCAGGTCGAGAAGATTCTAAAACACACACCGCCGCCGGATTACCAGCAAAGGGCTGATTAGTAAAAGCATCAACTTGGATAACAGTTTGATTCATAGTCGCACCTGAAAACTTTTGATACAACAGGGAACAGGGAACAGGGAACAGGGAACAGGGAACAGGAGTGAAAGTCTCTTAAATTAAGACTTTGTTCCCAAAATTTGTACCTCATTTGCCTGGAATTTGCTGTAACAATAATATATTAATAAATCTTAGTATGTGTTGAGTTGGCATTTTGGGAAAAATCCTAGAAGCTAAAAATATGTAATAAATTCCCATTAAAGGGGAAAAATAAACCAATAGCGTTCAATAGCTACCCGTGGCTCATTATTAAGGAAATCATCTTGCTTTTCAAAATTGAGATATTCCAAAAAATACCGAATTGCTTGACCTTGTTGCTGATTAAATCCAGACATTCGCTCAATAAACCGATGAACTTTTTGAGTAGAATATGATAACTCATCAATCAAAATTTGGCTAATCATATCTTGGTTTCCATCCGATAAAGGGCTATTTGAATTTTGGATAATATTTAATTTATTCAAAATATCTGCTTCTACTGGTAAAGTTAAATCAAAAACAGTATTATCTATCAAAACCTCAGCTTCTTCAAACTCTCGAATAACTATTGATAAATAAGCCGGTAGATAAAATCTGTATGCTTGAGGAGTCATGAAAGCTAGTGCAGAATTTTGTGCCAGTAGTGTTTCCAGAGTTAATTCATTCCAATGTTTATTGGCGAAAATTTTTTGAATGTCTACACATTCCAAATGATATCCGCTATTATCATAAACTATATTCAAATCACCAGGATAGGGCATTTGCTCAAAGCTACTAGCTATTTTTTCTAAAACAACAGATGAGTTAATCATATTTGGTTTGGTTTACATTTCATTTGAGAAAAATTTTAAGTATGTGTAGGGTGGGCATTTTTGGGTAAAACACTGAATAGAAGCAGAAAATTGTAGGAAATGCTCACCAACCTATTTTTCAAAAATCAAACAGGAATCCTATGAGAAAAATTTTAAGTATGTGTAGGGTGGGTATTTTTGGGTAAAACACTGAATAGAAGCAGAAAATTGTAGGAAATGCCCACCAACCTATTTTTCAAAAATCAAACAGGAATCCTATATAAAGTTATGATTGTTTTCCATTATCTAGAGCAAAATATAATATAGCAACCTAAAATCATCTGTTCTAACCAGTATTAATTATGTTGATAGACAATATACCCAGTACCTTAGTTCAGACATTGCGCGATCGCCGTGAAAAATTAGCTAAACTCATTGATATAGCCGTCATCCTCTGGTCAGGTTCTCCCAGTCCCCGCAATTTTCCCGCTAATACCTTTCCTTTTCGGGCAAATAGTCATTTTCTCTATTTTGCAGGTTTACCCATCCCTAACGCCGCAATTAGGCTAGATGGGGGTAAATTAGAATTATTCATTGATGACCCTCATCCTAGTAGCGCATTATGGCATGGTGAAATGCCTACCCGTGCAGAAATAGCAGCTAAAATCGGGGCAGATACAGCCCAACCCATCGCAGAGTTACAAACCAGGGTAGAAAATGCTGCGACCATTCCCGTACAAGATGCTTCTACCTGGACACAACAATCACAACTACTAGATAGATGGGTTTTACCCCAAAATACTTTACAAGGTATTGATTTAGAATTAGCTCAAGCCATCGTCTCTTTACGTATTATTCATGACAATTTTGCTTTAGAAGAATTACGCAAAGCTGCGGCTGTCACCGTTGCTGCCCACAAAGCCGGAATGTCCGCCACACTTCAGGTTAACACAGAAGCCGCAGTGAGAGGAGAAATAGAAAAAGTAATTCTTTCTCACAATATGACTACCTCTTATAGCAGTATTGTGACGGTAAGTGGTGAGATTTTACACAATAATCACTATCATCATAGTTTAAAACCAGGTGATTTAATATTAGCGGATGTAGGTGCAGAAACCCAAACAGGTTGGGCAGCAGATGTTACCCGGACTTGGCCTGTATCTGGGAAATTTTCACCCACCCAAAAAGATATTTATGATCTTGTTTTAGCTGCTCATGATGCTTGTATTAGTCGGATTGCTCCGGGTGTGGAATATGCGGAAATTCACCTGTTAGCTGCCCAGGTGATAGCTGAGGGATTGGGAGAATTAGGAATTTTACGGGGTAAACCTGATGATTTAGTAGCTACGGATACCCATGCTTTATTTTTCCCGCATGGTATTGGGCATTTATTAGGCTTAGATGTGCATGATATGGAAGACTTAGGGGACTTAGCGGGATATGAAGAAGGGAGAAAAAGAAGCGATCGCTTTGGGTTAAACTATTTAAGGTTAAATCGTCCCCTCCGTCCAGGGATGTTAGTCACCATCGAACCCGGTTTTTACCAAGTTCCCGCAATTTTAAATAACCCTAAATGCCGTGAAGATTATCAAATGCGAGTCAACTGGGAACGCTTAGAACAATTTAGCGATGTGCGAGGAATTAGAATAGAAGATGATGTTTTAGTTACCGCTACAGGTAGCGAAATTTTAACCTCAGCTTTACCAACTCAAACCCAAGATATTGAAGATTTAATAAATGGTTAAAGTATACAGGGGTTAGCAAGAAATTAAAATCTATAAAAATTCCTAACTCCTGTTTACTATTTTTTACTTGTGAATTATCATGAAAATCATCTTCTTATTTTGTGCAGACCCTTTAGTAAATAAATTACCCGATTCTATCTATTTACCAGAAACACAAGTTTTAGATCAATTGGGTATTGATTATCAATTAATTGATTTTGAACAGTTAATCAATCATCTTCAACAACCCACAATAGCAGTTAAAAGCGTAACACCACAAGATAATATTTTAGGAATTTATCGGGGTTGGATGCTGTCACCCAAGCAGTATACAAATTTATTTGCAGCTTTAAAAGATAAAGGCATTCATTTGATTAATAATTCTTGGCAGTACGAACATTGTCACCTATTCCCCAATGCTTACAATTTAATTCAACCTTATACACCCAAATCAATTTGGATAGAAATAGAGAAAATCCAAAATATTGATTTAAAAGAGGTTTTAAAAATATTTGGTAATCAACCCATCATCATTAAAGATTTTGTCAAATCACAAAAACATCGCTGGAAAGAAGCTTGCTTTATTCCCTCAGCCGCAGATGAAAATTTAGCGCGAAAAGTGATGGATAAATTTATAGAATTACAAGGTGAAAATTTAATCGGCGGAATTGTTTTTCGAGAATTTATAGAGTTAGAAAAAATTGGACACCACAATAAAAGTAAAATGCCATTAACCAAGGAGTTTCGCGTTTTCTTCCTTTACGGTGAACCAATTTATATTTCTCCTTATTGGGAAACAGAAAATGAGCAAGAAAATTTCACTTTACCCGAAAATTTATTAAAAGTAGGAAAGTCCATTAACAGTAACTTTTTTACAATGGATATCGCTAAAACAGTTAATGGTGATTTCATCATTATAGAATTAGGTGATGGACAAGTTGCAGGTTTACCGGAAGCGGTGAAGATAGATAATTTTTATCAATCACTGATGCACAGAATAGTAACCCGTTGATTTTATTTAATTTGCATTTTTATCCAGTTGCGAAATTCTGCTACTAACTCTAAATAGTCTTTTTCTCCAACTTGTTTTAGAAAACAAATAATTTCTGTAATTGGTAAATTAGGAAATGCTAAACTTTGATTAACCAATATATATTCTTGATTTTGCAAAATATTGATAGTAAAATCATTGCCATCATAACACCAAACTTCCGGTACACCAAAATCAGAGTAGACAGCAAAACGATTTTTAGAACTGCTCGTGATATCAATCTCTATAACTAAATCTGGTGGTGGATCTTGTTCTAAATTTATTCTTTTTTTGCCCTGAATAAAACGAATATTTTTAATATAAAAACATTCATCTGGTTCAACACCAATAGATTCTGGACGTTTAAAAGTAGTTGAACCGAGAGGTTTAATTTTAACTTCTAGTTCTTCTGCTAAAGTTTCCACAAAACGACCTAAAACTTTTTTATATTCTTCATGTTCAGGTGAAGGAGCCATAATTTCTAGATTACCCCGATTGTAAGTAAGCCTTAAACGGCGACTGTTATTTATTTCATTGAGCAAACTTTCGTAAGTCTGCCAGCTAATACCGGAGAGATGAAGTATCTCTGTAGCTTGAATTAGTGTATTACTAGACATAAGGTGATATTCGCCAATTTGGCTAAAAGATAGAATTTCTACCTCTAATTTATATTTAATGTAGCAACCTGATACAGGCAAAGGATCAGTTTGCTAACTGCTACACAGGTACACGCAACAGAAAGTCAAGCTAAACTTGCCACAGTTGCGGTAAAAACTACTAAGCTGGAAATAGTACATTACTCATTTAGTGCATCTGAGAATTGCCCCTTGGACAAGGAAAAATGTAAGATGCCTATATGGGGAAACTTTCAGCATCATTAGGGAACAGGCCATCGCTGCCGCGCATCGTCGATGACGGTACTCGGTGAGAACTGGCCTCGCGTCGTGACGCTGACGGAGTCAGCCAG
>DATGXB010000068.1:0-2165 GCA_035299225.1 Nostocaceae cyanobacterium
TGCTCGATTTATAGAGCAATTAAAATACAAGGCTGAATTGGTAGGAATTACCGTGTTGATTAATGAAGAATCTTATACTTCTGCGGCTTCATTTTTAGATTTAGACCCCATTCCTGTGTACAAAAAAGGAGAATCACACAACTTTAGTGGCAAGCGAATTAAACGTGCTTGGTACAAAGCGAAAGATGGCAGGCTGATTCATGCGGATATTAATGCCAGTCTGAATATCGCCAGAAAAGTAATCCCGGCGGCTTTTAGCTTAGGGATAGAGGGTATTGCAGTTTGCCCATTCCGGGTAACACCGGTTAAAGTAGCTTGAGGACATTTGTCCATAAAATTACTAACTGTCGAAGATGTTTATTATAATTCTTGGGGTTAGTTAAATTTTTCGTTAAGATTATTTCTCCAGATTGTCAAATTTTTAAGTCTGTCCCAAGCATATCAGGTTATAAGCCAAATAAACGGCGGCTATTATAATTGTGTTTAAATTTAATTTAATGAATAATAGAGAAGAGATATCAGATAGAATAATTATAGATTTGGGCTAAATTACTTTTTGACTTCTTTACACCCTTCTTTTTTGTGAACCAAAAATAATGCAGTATTAGCTGATACATGATCAGACTATTAAGTTTACAATGTTGTTTATGAAAAACTTGTATTTTAAATAATTAGAGTACCTAGTGTTACAAGAGCCTGATCACCTGTTTTCTGTACCAACTTGGTTTGCTGGTAGCGATCGCGATTTGCACTTGGGTTCAACCCTGCAAGAACTACCAATGTACGGTTTCCAAGTAGAAGTTAGCTGTAGTTGTCAAGAAGTAGCTAAATATTTTGATAAAGACCCCCTCTTACCAGGAGTAATCTTGCTGGAAGCGGGAAAATATTGTGGCATGATTTCCCGACGACATCTATTAGAATTTCTCATCCGTCCCCACGGACAGGAGTTATTTTGGCATGAATCATTAGAAGTTATTAACAGCTATATACGTACACCCATTTTACTATTACCTGAGACGACACCAATTTTGACAGCGATGCACCAAAGTTTCCGGCGATCGCCTCAACTGATGTCAGAACCGATAGTGGTTCATTCTGCCTCGAATACCTACAAATTATTAGATGTACAAGAACTAAATATTGCTTCTTGGCAAATTCGTGGTATTGAAACTCAAACTAGATATGAACGCTCTCAAGCTAAAATGATTCAAAGTGATAAAATGGCTAGTCTGGGGCGGTTAGTAGATGGGGTAGTTCATGAAATACTAGATCCTGTTAGCTTTATTTGGGGCAATCTCACCCACGTTACTAACTACACTCAAGATTTACTTAAACTAATCACTGCTTACCAACAATATTTAACTGACGAACCTGAGCAAATAAGCATTCTCAGAGAAGAAATTGAATTTGATTATTTAGAACATGATTTAATCAGCACTTTAAATAGTATACGTACCGGGGCGGAACGGTTAAAAAAACTGGTAACAAGCCTACAAAATTTTTGTTATATTGACGAAGTTTATCCTAAACCCGCCGACCTCCATGCTTGCATAGATAGTATTGTTTTACTGATTAATAGCCGAGTTAAAGGCGAAATTGAAATTATTAAATACTATGGGCATTTACCCCCAGTTAACTGTTTTTTAGGTCAATTAAATCAAGTATTGATGAATATCCTCTCTCAAGCTGTGGAGGTTTTACTCAATGCTTCAGTTCGTTACAAAACTCCAGCAGAATCGAGCCAAAAAAAACACAAGCCACGTATTGAAATTACTACAGCAGTTATTTCTCATTCGTCTACAAACCCTCATATACCAGATTCACGTTGGGTTTCCATTCGGATTACAGATAATGGCCCAGGAATGTCTGAAGAATTACAACAAAAAATCCGAGCATCTTTTTCGATTGAAAATCGTGCGGATAAAGAAACTAGCCTAGCGGTGAGTTATCGAATTATCACTGCTAGACATGGAGGTAAATTTCACTTGCGATCGCAGTTAAACGTCGGAACGGAGTTTGAAATTCTTTTACCTTTAGTATGATTAATAACAGGGAACAGGGAACAGGGAACAGGGAACAGGGAACAGTCATTGGTCATTAGTCATTAGGAAATAAGGAATTACTTCTTCTTTCCCCTCTGCCCCCCTGCCCCTCTGCCCCCCTGC
>DATGXB010000069.1:0-84863 GCA_035299225.1 Nostocaceae cyanobacterium
TTAAGTATAGGGTAATTATAGCAGGAGGCAGGGGGCAGGAGGCAGGAGGCAGGAGGCAGGGGGCAGGGGGCAGGAGGTAAGAAAGTTGATTTAACTAGTGTTTGATAGGGTTTAACTAGATATTTATTTCTACCATACTGCATCATTTAGCCATTTTATGAACCCTTGATAGTAGACTATCATTAATGACTGTTGACATTTGATAGTTGTGCATAGTTCCTCATTAACCCTTGATAATTAGTTGTCACTAATGGCTAATGACTAATGACTACTCTCACTTCTTGAACGAGGATTGATCAACTCATTTAACCCTTCACCAAGTAATGATAATCCTACTACCATAATAGTCATAGCTAAACCCGGAAAAAGTGTAGTCCACCAAATTCCTGTAGGTAGGGCTTCTAAAGCCTGTTTTAAATCGTAACCCCATTCTGGTACATCTTCCGGCAGTCCCAAGCCCAAAAAACCTAAACCGCTTAATACTAAAATTGCATCAGCCGTATTCAGGGTAAATATTACGGGTACACTTTGAATGACGTTAAAAAACAGATAGCGGGAAAGTACCACCCAAGTAGAAGCCCCCATTGATTTCGCTGCTTCTACATATACTTCTGTTTTTACGCTTACAGTTTGATTACGGACAATTCGATAATATTGGGGGACAAAGGCGAAACAAATAGCGATCGCTGCATTAAAGATACCCTGACCTAACACAAATGCCAAGGTTACAGCTAACAACATCTTGGGAATAGTCGAAATACAATCCATTAAAAACAGCAAAAACTTATCTAATTTATCTCCCACATAACCGCTTATCATCCCCAAAGGCACACCGATCACCATACTCAGGGTAGTGCCCAAAATCACCACCTGTAAAGCTGCTTGAGCACCAAATATTGTGCGGGAAAACACATCATATCCTAAACGATTAGTGCCAAACCAATGTTTAGCCGATGGTGCTTCATTAATGACATTATCTAATAAAGCTCTCGGATCTTGCAGCCATTTAAAAGCTTGAAATACAGGTGCAAAAACTGCTAAACAGATAAAGATTAAAGTGATAGCTAACCCTATCAGCATTAATCGCTGGGAAAGGTTGGATTTTTTCACAAAATTAAAAAAAGCAGGCGATCGCCGTTTTATTATAGTCATTGAACAAATTAGCAAGATGTAAAATACCCTGACCATTGTACAAGCCAGGGCTGAGTTTCGGAACTAATTCTCTTGATTGTATTGCGCTTGCATAGAATTTATAGCAGATTTCTGGTAAATAAGGCACAAACTCAGACAGGAAAAGGCTTTTCCTCCTGCCTTCTGCCTCCTGCCTCCTGCTGTAGCAATCAGCCAAAATTTAAAGATTACTCTCAATCAACTGACGATATTCGCTCTTTTGTTTGACCCCTTTGAGTTCCTTTAATAGTTCCTTATCTTTAAAAAATTGTACAGTTGGTGTACCTGTAACACTAGCATTCTCCGCAATATCTCGGTCTTGATCAATATCAATTTCCACAAAATGGATTTTACCCTCAAATTCGTCCACAACTTTATTTAATATGGGTTTAAGGGTATGACAGGGCCCACAACCAGGGGAAACGTATTTCACAACTAAGAGGCGATCGCTCTCATGGAATAATTTTCTTAAAGCATAACCACCATAATGGCGCGTTATTTGCAGATTAAACTCAGTTTCTTCTGTCGCCTTTTTCGCTTCTGGCTGGGGTTCTAACTCATTAACTGCTGTTTCTGGTTGATGATGGAACTCATAAACCAAACCCTTGGCTGATAACCACCTTTCCGCCAACATCGCCGCCATACAGCCACTACCCGCCGCCGTAATCGCTTGGCGAAACTCATGATCCTGCACATCACCAGCCGCAAAAACCCCTTCTACACTGGTTTCCACAGAACCATTATGAGTGACAATATAACCCACCTCATCCAAATCTAACTGACCTTTAAATAAAGACGTATTAGGAGTATGACCGATCGCATAAAATAAACCCTTAACAGTTAACTCCCTCACCTCACCAGTTTGATTATTGCGAACCCTCACCCCCTCCATCAAACCATTACCATACACATCCACCGCTTCCGTATGCCAATGTACCTGTATTTTCGGATTCTCCAAAACTCGGTCTTGCATCGCCTTAGAAGCCCGCATCTGATCAGAACGTACCAACAGATTTACTTTAGAACCATATTTAGTTAAGTAAATAGCCTCCTCCGCCGCCGAATCACCCGCCCCAATCACAGCTAACTCCGCACCGCGAAAAATCGGTGTAGCACCATCACAAATCGCACAAGCAGAAATACCCCGACTCCAAAAATCGTTCTCACTCGGTAAACCCAACCGTTTCGCCGTTGCACCAGTCGCAATAATCACACTATGGGCTTGTACTTCCCTCTCCTGAGAACGAATAGTAAACGGACGCTGAGAAAAATCAACTGATATCACATCCTCAGTATATAACTCCGCCCCCCAACGTTCCGCCTGTGCCTTCATTCTATCCATTAAATCCGGTCCCGTAATCCCTTGGGGAAACCCTGGAAAATTCTCAACTTCAGTCGTTGTCATCAACTGACCACCCGGTAAACCCCCAGCTTGAAACCCCTCAAACACCACCGGCTTTAAATTAGCACGTCCCGCATAAATCGCCGCCGTATATCCAGCAGGACCCGAACCAATAATTACTACATTTTCTACTCTTGGGTTTGTCATGGCAGTTAAATGAACTCATAACGACTACGTTTAGTATAGCATAAAAAACCGCAACCAATTATCAAAATCATGAACTACCAAAACTCTATATCATTTTATAAATACTTTAATAAACGTATATCTGCCGTAGGGACATGGCACTGCCATGTCCTTGTTAGAATTTCAAAAGCAACCCGTTCAATAGTTCTTTAAACTTAATTGCTTATGTCCCTGACAATCGAAGACTTAGAACAACTGCAAACTGAGCATCCAGAATGGCAAATGGAGTTAGTAGAGGGAAATATTATAGTCATGGGTCCATCAGATTACGAATCAGAAGAAATAGGTTCTCGTCTGTTAACCTTTTTAAATAACTGGGTAATACCCCGCAAACTAGGACGAGTCACTGGTTCTAGCGCAGGCTTTATTTTACCGAGTTTAGAACCAGACAAATCCGAAAAAAGAAACCTACGCGCCCCAGATGTATCCTTTGTCAAAGCCGAACGACTGAAAAAAAGTAAACGCGACTTTGTAGAATTAGTACCAGATTTAATAGTTGAAATTAAATCTAAAAGCGACAGAATTAAACCCCTAGAAGAAAAAATACAACTATTTTTACAACTTGGCTCCACAGTAGGAATATTGATTGACCCTGATAAATTGATAGTAACTGTTTATCGCCCTAACCAAAATCCCATAGTATTAAACAATGGTGATACACTCACCCTTCCAGAACTATTACCAGGTTGGGAACAGCCAATAACCGAATTATGGCCACCTGAATTTGAATAAGCCACCTCACCCAAATTAATTAAAATCAGTAAAAATAATTATAGTATGTGTAGGGTGGGCATTTTAGTATCTGTAGGGTGGGCATTTCGGGTAAAAGCCCGAATAGAAGGGAAAAATTATAGGAAATGCCCACCTGTCTATGTTTCAAACATCAAATCGTAATCCTATAGTATGTATAGTATCTGTAGGGTGGGCATTTTAGACAAAAGCCCGAATAGAAGGGAAAAATCATAGGAAATGCCCACCTGCCTATTTTTCAAACATCAAATCGGAATCCTATAGATTGTGATATAAATATCTATGTTCTGGGCATACTAATCATGAACTTGCCTGTAATACCAATTCACGAAAACTGATACATATCAATGTTCTGGGCATACTAATCATGAACTTACCTGTAATACCAATTCACGAAAACTGATACATATCAATACTTTTCGTAGTGGTTTAACAATGCTAAACCCTCACCCCCCGTATTTGTATCATGATAGGGGTGAAACGGTATAAGCAAATTTGCTGAATCTATACTAATTTTACTCTCAAAAAAGCTTTTCTATAACCAAATTCAGCAAACCCTTGCTTTCTATTAATCATTCCACAAATAACTAACTAGGAAAAAACAATGACAGAAATATCATCAGAATTATTTGAGAAAATTCGTCAACAATTTGACAGCGCACCATATCCCAGCACACCCTTAGAAGACTCACCCAAAGAAAATATTTCTTTGCTGTATATTCATAACTTAGTTACACCCTATTATTTACGTAACCAAAAAGTTATAGATACCAAAAACAAAATCATTTTAGATGCAGGCTGTGGTACTGGTTATAAATCCTTAGTCCTAGCAGAAGCCAACCCCGGAGCGAAAATTGTTGGTATTGACATATCAGCAGAATCAATTAAATTAGCTCAACAACGCTTAGAATATTATGGTTTTGATAATGCTGAATTTTACGTTTTACCAGTTCAAGAATTAAACAAACTCAACTATAAATTTGACTACATTAATTGTGATGAAATGTTATATCTTTTCCCAGATTTAACAGTGGCATTACGAGCGATGAAAGAAGTTTTACAACCAGAAGGAATCATTCGCAGTAACTTACACAGCCTCTACCAAAGATTTAACTTTTTCCGCGCTCAAAAACTCTTCAGTATTATGGGTTTATTAGATGGAAACCCAGAAGATTTAGAAATAGATATTGTAGTAGAAACAATGGAAGCTTTAAGAGATAATGTTAATCTCAAAGTAGTAACTTGGGATTCTGCTAAATATAAAGGCGAAAGAAAAAAACATGCCATCTTAATGAATCACTTATTCCAAGGAGATAAAGGTTACAGCATTACTGATATGTTTGATGCCTTAAGAGGTTCTGACTTAGAGTTTATCAGTATGGTTGATTGGAGAGAGTGGAACTTACTCAGCTTATTTAAAGAACCAGATAATTTACCTGCCTTTTGGGGTATTAGCTTACCAGAAACTACCGTAGAACAACAACTACAACTATTTGAACTCATCAATCCCGTACATCGGTTATTAGATTTTTGGTGTGGTCATCCCGACCAAGGAAAACCTTTTACACCCATTGCTGAATGGAATGATGAAGAATGGCAAAACGCGAAAGTGTATCTACACTCTCAATTAAATATACCTAAATTTGAACAATACCTGACCACTAGCGTCACAGAGGGCAAAATATTTACCCTTGACAAGAAATCACCAACAGCAAGAATACCTCTAGAGTTAGATAGCTTAATGGCTACTTCTTTAGTTCCTCTTCTAGAACAACCCCAACCATTCATATCTATAGTAGATCGCTGGCTACAAGTTAGACCATTAGATCCTGTTACCTTACAGCCAACAGATCCACAAAAAGCTTTTGACATTATCAAGAAGCTATTTATCACTTTAGAAGGCTCTGGTTATATCATGCTAGAACAGCCATAGTCCAACAAGCAATAGTTAATAAATGAGATACACAATTGTTAAATCTCTTTCTATTTGACATACTCCCCGCCCTAAAAGTGCGGAGATCCTGGGTTCAAACAACAGTTGCAGGCATAGCCTGTCTTATACTATCTCGCCCAACAGACAATACCCTGCCTGTTTCCACTATTCTACCAAAAAGCCGTCCTCAAAGGATGCAGCTGGCGAACGGGGGGTAAGACCCCTCAGTTAAACAATAAATCAAGGCTTGTGGGGTGCGAGTGCTTTCTGAATATTCCCCCGAAAAGCCTATAAAATCGTTGGGTTGGGGGGTGACACCCATCAATCGCCAGCTGTATCCTCAAAGGACGGGGCTTTAAACCCAATTTTTTGGTAATTAAACTGGGTGATATTAAAAACAGGCAACATTACTGCCTTAACACAGAGTAAAAAAAATTTTAGGCGAGGTGATATGAAACTGGAAAAGAATGGGTAAGTTATCTCTAGAACAAAGAAAACCAGTTTAAAACGCGGATTTTCAGGAGAAACAACCATGCTTAAGCCAGAATTACAAGTTAAATTACTTAACCACCTCAACAACCGCAAGAATAACAAAGAAGAAGGTTTTACCTTAATTGAATTGCTCGTAGTAGTAATTATTATCGGTGTACTAGCAGCGATCGCTCTACCTTCTCTGTTAGGTCAAGTAAACAAAGCGAAACAAACCGAAGCTAGACAAAATATTGGTGCTATCAACCGCCAACAACAAACATACTTTTTGGAAAAAGGCAAGTTTGCCACTGATTTCGATCAGTTAAGTATCGGTGTTAAAGATACCGAAAACTATGACTATGAAATCAACGGTGATGCAACTGGTCCTATTCAACCCGTAGCCAAAACAAAGAGCGACGTATTAAAAGCTTACTTTGGTGTAGTAGGTACTTATGCAGCAGCAGCAGCCACCAGTGGAGAAGCTTTAACAGTAACTCTTACTTGTGAGTCAGAAAAACCTTTTGCAAAACTTACTGATCCACCAGCAGCAACACCAGTTGATGACACTTCTAAATGTGAAGATTATGCCGGTTTTGTCACTTTAGGCCAGTAATTAGAGTCATATCCTTATATAAGGACAAAGCCAAAGTTGAATTTTTAGTCTCACAGTAATTTAAAGATATAGGGATTTAGTTGTATTCCTATTCAATATCAACTTAATTTTGTAAAAAATTGGGTGGTGTGTTTACACATTACCCAATTTATGCTTATATACACAAGTCAATCAATATTGAACAATTCAATGGTTGTTTCTATTTCTTTTACCCCTTGGCATCCACAAGCACAAGAGCATTTTTTAGCAGGTGATTATGCTCAAGCTATCAGTATTTATGAAGAAATAATTGCTATCAACCCAGAAGTAAAATCTAATTATTGGTATTTAGGTTTAATTCTTTTATTTCAAGAACAAGAAATAGAGGCTCAAAGCACTTGGTTAATGGCTATGATGGAGGGAGAAACAGAAGAATTAGAAGCAGCAAATGCTGAACTAATTTATATTTTAGACACAGAAGCTAAACGCCAAGAAGAATTAAAAGTATATACTAAATCTCTAATTATTCGCCAAAATATCAAAGAACTTGCACCTCACTATCTTGATAATTTATTACATTTATTACAATTATCAACACAAATCCAAAATTATACAGATGAATATTTACAAGAATTAGAAATAATTCCCCTCCTCCAAGCTGAACCAAAACCAGAAGTTAACTTAGAACTACTGTTGCAAACTTTAGAGGGCGTTCTAAATTACCCACATTTACAACTATCAATGATAGATTTTACATCAGCTTGTGTACCCTTTTGTCAAAATCATCGCCTAGAATTTTTAAAAATTTTATTACCCCCGGTTTTACAAATCGGTTATTTTCGAGAAAAATTCAAATTTGCAGCCCGATTATCTGAAATTTATTTACAATTAAATCCCCATAATCCAGAATTTTTAGGACATTTATCTAATTTTTATTATAATGGTGGCGAATTTGATCAAGGTATACAAACATCTAAATTACTCATTACTTTATTTGATAATTTAACAGATAAAGTTTTTGCTAGTCGTCAACTTGTACGGGGAATATTACAAGCATTTGGTTATAATGAAGAAGTTAATATTGTCAATCAAAAACATCAGGAATTGTTATCAGCCCTCATTGCTGAACAACCAAGAGGATTAAGTCAAATACAAGCTTCTAGACTATTTAATGCTAACTTTTTCATTAACTATATTGAAGATAATCCTAGAAAAAATAGAAAGATTCAACACCAATTATTTGAGATTCTATCTGATAATATTGCAAATCTTTATGCTGATAAATTAAAAGAATTTACTCAAGGTCACTTAATCAAGAAAAAAGAACATTCTCCCCATAATAAAATAAAAATTGGCTATATATCTTATTGTTTTAAAAGTCATTCTATCGGTTGGTTGTCAAGATGGTTGTTACACTACCATAACCGAGAAGAGTTTGAGATTTATGGTTATTTTATCAAAACTAACCCTAGCGATGATTCTTTACATAATTGGTTTTTAGAAAAATTTGATTATATTTATAAAGCTAATGAAAGTATAAAGTTAGCAGAAAAAATCTACGCTGATGGAATTAACATTTTAATTGATTTAGATAGTATTACTTTAGACGTTACTTGTGAAGTTTTAGCTCTTAAACCTGTACCTATACAAGTTAGTTGGTTGGGTTTTGATGCTCCTGGTAGTAAAGAGGTAGATTATTTTATTGCTGATAATTATGTTTTACCTGACTACGCACAGGAATATTATGTCGAGAAAATTTGGCGTTTACCTCAAACTTATATTGCTGTTGATGGTTTTGAAGTAGGTGTACCAACAATTAGCAGAGAAAGTTTAAATATTCCTAGTGATGGAGTTATTTATCTTTGTGCTCAACGAGGTTTTAAACGTCATCCAAATATGACGAGACTGCAATTAAAAATCCTCAAGGAAGTTCCTAATAGTTATTTTTTAATTAAAGGTTTGGTTGATGAAAAATATATGGATAGTTGTTTTTCTCAAATAGCAGCAGAAGAAGGAATAGATTATTCAAGATTGCGCTTTTTACCAGATGTTGCTTCCGAACAAATTCACCGAGCAAATTTAAGTATTGCTGATATTGTCTTAGATACTTATCCTTATAATGGCGCTACTACCACTTTAGAAACTCTCTGGATGTGTATTCCGATGGTGACACGAGTAGGTGAACAGTTTTCAGCACGTAATAGCTACACAATGATGATGAATGCTGGTATTACCGAAGGTATTGCTTGGACTGATGAAGAGTATATAGACTGGGGTGTGCGCTTGGGTAAAGATGAAAGTTTACGTCAAGAAATTTCTTGGAAGCTGAAAAAATCTCGACACACTTCCCCTTTATGGAATGGTAAACAATTTACCCGTGAGATGGAAAAAGCCTATCAACAAATGTGGGATATTTATATGCAGAAATAAAGTATTGCAGTATTGTAGGGTGGGCATTTTGAATTTGAATTCTAAATGAAAGCGAATAATGCTCAGAAATGCCCACCTAAGTATGTTGCTAGAAATAGAAACTTTCCTCGGAATTTATCTAATCAATATTAAACATATAGGATTCCGATTTGATTTTTAAAAAATAGAGAGGTGGGCATTTTCTAAAATTTTCCGCTTCTATTCAGTGTTTTACCCAACAATGCCCACCCTACACATACTAATCAACATTAAACATAGTCGTTTTCTCTGGTGGTACAGCGATAAAGTTTAACTGTGTCTGAGCATCTTCTTCAAGGTTTACAGGGATAAGTTTTTGTAGGAAAGGTTGATAATAAAATAGTTCATAGTCTAGATTAATTAAATACTGAGCTACTTCTATATTGCTACCTTGACTACCTGCAATATTTTCATAGAGAATTATGGGGGAAAATTGGTTGATAATTTGCTGACTACCTGTTAATACAGCCATTTCGTGGCCTTCTGCATCTATTTTCAGAAAATCTACGTTGGTGATTTGTTCTTGTTTAATGAGACTATCTAAGGTAAAACAAGGAACTTCCTCAAATGAACCGGGAGCGAGATTTTCTGCTGCTTCTCCAGTTATTACTTGATTAAGTTCATTAGCAGAATGTAGTAATAATTTAATCGAACTTTCATTATTACTTGCTGCACCTGCACAAATTTTTACCGATGATAATTGATTAATTCTACAAGTTTCTTGTAAGCAGCGAACGCAAACAGAATAAGGTTCAACCGCTAATACTTTTCCTTTTTTACCAACTTTTAAAGCGGCACTAAATGTATAGACTCCCACGTTAGCACCAACATCAATTATTGTCATTCCTGGCTGGATATGATTGCGCCAAAATTCCATTTCGTGCTCAAACCAGTCTTGCTCGGCAATTAATACACTGGTAGCAATACTTTTTAAACTTGGCTCAACAGCTATGATTAATTGCTGTTCAAATGGTATATAAGTAAATGAACTATTTACTGGTAATTGAGTCCAAAACCATTCTAAGGCATCAGGATTAAGTTGATAAAGTTCTTTACTAATATTTCGCCAATATTCGGCAATTTCTTGTTGTTCTAAATCTCTATAAGCTAGGTACAATGCTTGTAAAGCAGGTGCATGATTAGGGGCTAATTTCCTGGCTTTCTGTAAATATAAAATTCCCTCTACTTGCCTAGACATTAAATTAGATATACCTAGCTTTAATTTTAGTTCTACAGAATTATTGATGATTTGATCAACTATATTTAAAAAACGTCGGCTGAAAGGAGTGTAAAAGGCCATCTGTGAATTAGATATGATTTTACCTAATAAAAATATGGCTTGTTCATAACTATCTCTTGATTGTAATATTTGTTGTATAGATTGGCGGTCTGGGTCGGCAATTTGTTGGTAATTCTTGGGGATGTATATTAGATAATTGTTTACCTCTGGGGATTGTGTACAAGCAGCTTGAATCTGGTTTATTAATGTATTAAAAGCTATTTCAATTGCTTGATTGTTTGCTCCAATGAGGTTGTAAATTAAGGCTAAATGGGATGCACACAATGGATGGTTATCTATACTCAGTCCATTATTTAGGGCTTCAAATGCCATGTCTAAATACATTGAACGAGTGATTAAATCATTTGTATATTTTTCTGCTTCAATCAATGCTATGACTGCAATATTATTCCAATCACTAGATAATTCAGGATCATCCCAATTAGTATTTTCTATAATCTGGTTAATGCTACTTAAGTAATCAGGGTTCAGGTCAGGTAGATGTTTTTGTATGTGCTGTAAGTATGTGGCATGATGAATAGAGTTCATATTGAAACTGAATTGAATTTAATAATTAAGGTAGGTAAAAAAAATTTGGTGTTAATTAAAAATTTTACATCACTGAAGGTTTTAATCTAAAGTAACTTAAAATTTATTTAGGATTCCGATTTGAAGTTTGAAAAATACGCAGGTGGGCATTTCCTAAAATTTTCAGCTTCTATTCAGGATTTTTCCCCCTAGCTCACCCTAGACATACTAAAAATTTTTCATAAATCATTGAGGATTTCTATTGATGCAATTATTGCCAAACAAATTCAACAATTTATTAGTATAAATAATGTCTTTTATCTACTTCAATTAAGTGATTTTACTAAAAAATGTAATTTATACTATTTGAAAGCCCGCTTAAGAATATATTGTAAAAACTGGTTAAGTTAAAATGATGATGGAAAAAATATTAAATTTTTCTAAAGATTTGAATAAGTTGTGTTGTAAATCTCGATATTTGCGTTATCCTATATTGTGGATTGGAGTTTAAGTAAACGGTAAATTTTTCTGCCGTGTGCAAAAACCTGCAAAATATCCTACAATCAATTTATGGATCTTTCCACAATCACGCATAGCCAGTAGCACAAACAAAAAACTGTAGGTAGTTATGATCTGCTCCATATATTGCAGTCTCTAAAACTTATAACTTTTAGGTGCTGGTTTAATGAAGGCTATTTGATGGTAGAGCAGTTTTGTGGTAGTAATTACCGTACAAAATCCAATTTACCAGTAATTGACTAGAGTGAGTTATGATATACTGAAGAAGTTAAGACTCGCTTTGCCAAACTATAGCTCCCTACGCACCGGTGACGATTGCAAAATGGAAAGCAGTTTTGATTAAGCATTTACCAAAGAAAATCTGAACTCAATAGAGATTATGACTCAACAAGTGATTCACCCAATGGTGAAATTGCAACGTAATGTGCAATCACTCGTAGAATCAAATATTATCAAGCCAACTGATAGCATTTGGAAGATTGCCTTGCTTTACGGTAATGAATGGCAGTACTGGAAACAGGAATTGCAAGATTTTGGTTTTAGTATGCAAGATCCGATTGGTGATCTGTTAGCCGTAGAAGCTTGGGACGAAGAATAATGAAATTTAAGGATGAAGTTTAGCTTTGCTGTTTACCGATAAATGTATGCAAGGATTGGCCTTGTTCATCCTTATTTATTTCTCCACCTAATATTGACAAGCTGCCAAGGCCACCGCCAATTCTTTTGCTGTTTGATAGCGATCGCATGGCAATGGTTCAGTCGCACGTTCAATCACCTGTCGTAGTTGGGGAGTAATAGTAGGAATATTGGTGACATCAAAGCGAAAAGCTCGTCCGTGTTGGTGATAAAACTTGAAAGGATTTTCGCCTGTGAGGAGATAAATTAGGGTTGGGCCAATCGCGTACAAATCTGATTGGGTGAGGGGTTGACCGCGTTCCTGTTCAGGAGCACAATAACCTTCCGCACCAATACGTGTACCGGGGGCTGTACCTGTTTCCTTCACAGCGCCGAAATCTAAAACTACTATTTGATTATTGGCATTTCGCACCATTAAGTTAGCGGGTTTAATGTCCCGGTGAATTAGTGGTGGGTCTTGGCTATGAAGATAATCTAAAATATCACAGGCTTGAATCATCCAAGCGATCGCCTGATTGGTTGATACAGGACCGGTATAATAGATGCGTTTTTCCAAATCCTGTCCGTGAATTAATTCCATTGCCAAGTATTTTTTCCCGCCTTCTACAAAGGAATCATAGTATTTGGGAATGCCGGGATGGTGCAGGCATTTGAGAATATTCGCCTCACGCTCGAAAAGTTCTTGAGCTTTAGCAATTTTGGCCATATCAGCATTCATCTGCTTTAACACCAATAATTGAGGTATATTAGTGGTTTGACCTGCACTATCCCAAGCTAAATAAGTAGTACCCATTCCCCCTTGTCCTAGAGTCCGCAATACTTGATATTGGCGAATATTTTGCTGTACTGTCAGGGGTTGACCACAATGAACACAAAATAAATTACCTGGTGTGTTGCCTTCATGCTGACAAACATCCGGGCTTTGTAGTGCTGATAAATTATTGACTGAGAGATTTTGCAATTGGAATTTGAGTATCGGCCCTCCCTTGGCTAATTGTAATAAACAATTATCTGGCAGTAGACTTTTAGTGATGAGAATATCATTCACAAAAGTGCCATTTGTGCCTTTACTAATCACCTGCCAAGCATTGCTGCTGATTTGTTGCAGCTCCAAATGATATCGAGAAACTAAACTATCACTGACAACAACATGATTATCTACTGCTCGGCCAATACGAATTACAGTAGAATTTTCAAAACACCACTGCTGGATCGGCGTTTTCTGTTGCGCTTCTAACAGGGTTAGCGTTACCACAATACAACCTAAAAATAAAAGCTAAAGATTCGGTTTACTTAAAATTTTCTTGATTAGGGCGGACTTTTACCCGAACCAGAATCACTGTAATGTTGTCGTGACCATTATATTGATTGGCTAGATCAATTAAATTACTCACACCTAGTTCTAGACTAGAGCTAGAACTTAACAGAGGTTCTAGGTGAGTTTGCCAATGTGTTTCTAATAAATTATTATCCGATAAACCATCTGAAGCTAACAAGAGAAGTGTATCTTCATTTATCTCAAACAACTCCACATCAGGATCTATGGCTCGTTCATCACGGGGTCCAAGGGCTTGAGTTAGTTGGTAAGCATCAGGACGGGCATAAGCTAAACTGGGTTCTACTCCTCTAGCAATTTCCCGTTGACCAACTTCATGATCTACGGTAATTTGTTCTAATCCATGTTTACGAGTGAGCCGATAAAGGCGACTATCACCAACATGGGCTACAGCAGCTTGATTTTCTTGGAGTAGTAGCATTACTAGAGTTGTACCCATGCGGCCAACACCAGAACGGCCGTCTTGTTGATTGAGAGTGTAAATTGTCTGATTAGCTAGGGTAATTGCAGAGCGAATTTCGGTTTCTGTGGGTAGTTGGTTTTTTGACCAGCATTCTTGAAAATATTCCCGCAAACTTTTAACTGCTAACTCACTAGCTACCTCACCTCCAGCGTGTCCCCCCATCCCATCACAGAGAATATATAAACCTTTGGCTTTCAAAACTCGATTTCTGGGGTATTCCAATTTTTGAATTGTGGTTTCGATGCCAAAATAATCTTCATTATGGTGGCGTTGTCGTCCTACGTCTGTTCGTCCAGCATCTTCCAAGCTGCTTAATTGCATGGCGAGAACCATTGTAGGAGTATCATCATTCCTCCCGTTGGTTTCTTCGTGATGTAGTTGTAGAACAGTAGTAGCAGAATCAGGCAAATTAACGGGAGTATCTGGTGCGGGAGGAATAACAACAGGAGGTGTAGATAGTTCAGAAGCAATTGTTTCTAAACGCGATCGCAATTGTGGCAAATTTTGCAGCTTCTCGTTTTCCAACTCTTCCAACATCTGCACAATCGAGCCAAATTGTGTTTTTTGGGATTGCCTAAATAAAGTTTGCCAAACTCTACCTAATGCTTTAATTGTGACATCTTCTTGAAATCCATTGACGGGCGGATCTGGATACAGCCTTTGCAAAGCTAAGGTTTGGTCTTCATCTAAACGGATATTAGATAATTCTAATAAACTTTGACAACAATTTACTGGTTCTAAAATTGCCCACAATTGGGTCATTTGATAGCACCAATGCAATATCTGTAACAAATCCGTTGTTTCGTCTTGCCAAACATCCAGTAAAGGCCGCCAGTGAGAACGATCTTCTAAAAGGGTTACATGAATATTATCCTGTTGCCATGCATCATGAATTAGGGGGATTCCTGGTTGAACGGCTGATTGTAGCTGGATATAAACTTTAGCCAAATCAGGGATATCCTTTTCACCAAAGGATTCCATCAAGGCTGGGGGTTGATTTTCGAGGATGGCTTGAATAGGTGAAAGCTGATAGGGTTGGCAATCTAATACCCTAACTTTAACTTCCCCATTAGCAGCGATCGCTTCTGGAGAGGGTAAATCAGCCAAAAGTTGATAGCGTTTTTGTGGGTCTAAATAAGAGCCTAACACCATAGAAGGCGATCGCCAATCAGAAGAATTGGTTTCAGAACTATAGAATTTTTCTTGAGCTGTTACCTCCCCTACCTCTGGAGTGATTTGGGTAATTATTGCCCACCAAACCGGGCCACATTCAGCACCGCATTCATGACAAAACTGTGAATTTAAAACTACACTCGCTCCACATTCAGAGCAACCCTTGTGAACAAGAGAAGTGCCACAGTTTTGGCAAAACTTGTTGCCATTGGGGTTTTCAAATTTACACTGGGGGCAAATTAGCATAGTGGAAGTTCCTTAATTAAGATTGTAAGGTGCTTCTAGCCACTAAGATCCAAAGTGCCACAATTAGCTGAACCTGCCTGAGTAGATTGACAATAGATTGTGGTTGCACCAGGAAATTTTGGTGGCAGTATTAATTGTCACATATCTTAGCTAAATAATTCAAACCTCAGCCAGCCAATTACTGAAACTAGAGATTCGTCAGGTTTATTTTGCCAGATCATTGGACAATCACCAGCATCCTACGCTGAGAAAAAAGAGAGTAACAGCTAACCTAAGATGTAGATTTTTTGGTATTTGGCCGCAAAGACTTTTGTAAACTGTTAATTTCCGGTTGGGAAAGATCGCGCCATGCTCCTAGCTGGAGATGGTTCAATTGAATATTAGCAATTCTTACCCGAATTAATCGTAAAGTGGGAAACCCCACCGCCGCAGTCATCCGCCGCACTTGACGGTTTTTTCCTTCTGTAAGCGTCATTTCTAGCCAAGCAGTAGGAACATTTTTCCGATATCTAATCGGTGGGTTACGTTCTGTAACCTTTGGTTCTTCTGATAATAACTTCACCTCAGCCGGACGAGTCACATAATCTTGAACTTCTACCCCTGTTTGTAATCTATGGATAGCATCAACATCCGGTATTCTTTCCACCTGTACCCAGTAAGTTCGCTCATGACCAAACCGGGGATGCGCTAAACAATGCTGTAACTGACCATCATTAGTTAATAATAACAATCCCTCACTATCCCAGTCCAACCGCCCCACAGGATAAACATTAGGCACATCAATAAATTCTTTCAGCGTTCTATGTTTCGGTGACTCCTGAGTAAACTGACTTAGAACACCATAAGGTTTATGAAAAATAATATAGCGGTAATTGGACATGGGGCAGGACAATTAAAAATTAAAAATTGAGTTAATAACGCTGGGGTGGCGATCGCTCCTAGTATACATCTTAAAAATGTGCTTTAGCCTTTGCTTACCGAAGGTATAACTCTAAGTATAACTCTATCCCATAAAATCTAAAAACCTTAGCTAAGATTCTTGAAATTTCCCAACAAACAGTTAAATTATTTCCTTATCCTTAGCAAACATCTATAACAAACAAAGAAATACTATAAGAATTTATTATTTATTTTGCAAAATTTTCAATGTAGCAAAAATAATAAAGAAGTCATATTTAACTTATTCACAGGAGAACAGCGAGAAAATGCCCAAGCCTTAATTAAAAAATATTGTCAACCCCATACAACCCCATATTTTAAATTATACTTAACTGCAAAGTTCTCACAATTCTTTAAAAAGAATTACACTGTAGGGACACGGCATTAAGTAAAATTTCGCTTTGTTACAAAAATTTTCCAGCCGTGTCCGTCTTCTGTATACCAAAAAATATTAACCCCCTTGTTCCAACCCTGAATAAAAATGGTACAATTAATAACTATGCTAGGGGTGCTTAGAAAACTAGGCTGAGAACAAACCCTTAACACCTGAGACTGGGTAATACCAGCGAAGGGAAGCTGTATATTGAGGTATCTTTCTATGCGTACAGAATGGGTTGCTAAACGGCGTGGGCAGAGCAATGTAACGCAAATGCACTACGCACGTCAGGGTGTGATTACCGAAGAAATGTACTATGTAGCCAAGCGGGAAAATTTACCTGCTGAACTTATCCGCGAGGAAGTGGCTAGGGGACGCATGATTATTCCCGCTAATATTAATCACACTAACTTAGAGCCAATGTGTATTGGTATCGCCTCTAAGTGTAAAGTAAATGCTAATATTGGTGCTTCTCCCAATTCTTCCAACTTACAGGAAGAAGTAGATAAATTAAATCTGGCGGTAAAATACGGTGCTGATACCGTGATGGATTTATCTACAGGTGGTGGTAACTTAGATGAAATTCGTACCGCTATTATTAACGCTTCACCTGTACCCATTGGCACAGTACCAGTATATCAAGCTTTAGAAAGCGTCCACGGGAGAATCGAAAATCTTACCCCTGAAGATTTTTTACACGTCATCGAAAAACAAGCTCAACAAGGGGTAGACTATCAAACCATTCACGCCGGAATTTTAATTGAGCATTTACCATTGGTGAGAAGCCGCTTAACTGGTATTGTTTCCCGTGGTGGTGGTATTCTGGCGCGGTGGATGCTGCATCACCATAAACAGAACCCACTGTATACCCATTTTCAGGACATCATCGAAATCTTCAAAAAATATGATGTTTCCTTTAGTTTAGGGGATTCTCTACGTCCTGGCTGTACTCATGATGCCTCAGATGCAGCCCAGTTAGCAGAACTAAAAACCTTGGGACAACTCACCCGCAAAGCTTGGGAACATAATGTACAGGTAATGGTAGAGGGGCCTGGACACGTACCAATGGATCAAATTGAGTTTAATGTGCGTAAACAGATGGAAGAGTGTTCGGAAGCACCTTTCTATGTACTCGGTCCTTTAGTGACAGATATTGCTCCTGGCTATGACCATATTACCTCAGCTATTGGTGCAGCTATGGCGGGTTGGTATGGTACGGCTATGCTGTGTTATGTGACACCAAAAGAGCATTTAGGCTTACCCAATGCCGAAGATGTACGTAACGGGTTAATTGCTTATAAAATAGCTGCTCATGCGGCGGATATTGCTAGACACCGCCCCGGTGCCAGAGATAGGGATGATGAACTGTCTCGCGCACGTTACAATTTTGACTGGAATCGTCAATTTGAGTTAGCACTTGATCCTGAACGGGCGAAAGAATACCATGATGAAACTTTACCAGCAGACATTTATAAAACTGCTGAGTTTTGTTCGATGTGTGGACCAAAATTCTGCCCCATGCAAACCAAGGTTGATGCTGATGCCTTGACTGAGTTAGAGAAGTTTTTGGCACGAGAAACAGTAGCACAAAGCTAGAATTAAACCATTGCGTTAAATGGTAATTTGAACGGATAAAATGTAGAGATGTTCTATGGAATATCTCTACAAACAAATTGCATTGTAAGGGTGGTTAAGATACCTAACCCACAAGAATTTTAACTATTTTTGATTAAACTAATTTAATTTTGCTCGCGGCTTGGGTGGCTTTTTCTCTGGCGGCTTGGACGTTTTCGGCTTTGGCTAGGGCTACTCCCATGCGTCGGTATGGGTGGGATGTGGGTTTACCAAATAGGCGAATGTCTACGTCTTTTTCTGCTAGGGCTGCGGCTACTCCTAAATAAGAGATTGATTCTGATTTTTCTGAGGCTAAAATGACGGCACTGGCTGAGGGGGCAAATAGTTCAATGTGGGGGATGGGTAAGCCTAAAATAGCTCTTAGATGTAGTTCAAATTCGTTGAGGTTTTGGGAAATTAATGTTACCATGCCTGTGTCGTGGGGTCTGGGGGAAAGTTCGGAAAAGATTACTTCGTCTTTGGTGATGAAAAATTCTACTCCAAAAATTCCTGCACCTCCTAATGCGTCGGTGACTTTTTTGGCTATTTCTTGGGCTGCTAATATTTTGTCTTGGGAAATGCCTGCGGGTTGCCAAGATTCTTGATAGTCGCCTCTTTCTTGACGGTGGCCGATGGGAGGACAGAAAATGGTTTCGTTATGCCATTGTTTGATTGTTAAGAGGGTAATTTCTATTTCAAAGTTGATAAATTCTTCAACGATAACTTTTTGACTGTCACCACGAGAATTAGAAATTGCATAATTCCATGCTTTCTCTACCTCTGTTTTATCTTTTACCACAGATTGGCCTTTACCGGAAGATGACATCACCGGTTTAACTACGTTAGGAAATCCAATTAAATCAGAAATTAAAATCAATTCTTCTAACGTCACCGCATAGCCATATTTAGCTGTTCTAATTCCTAACTCTTTACTTGCTAGTTCTCTAATTCTGTCTCGGTTCATGGTGTAATTAGTTGCTGCGGCTGTGGGAATGACAGTAATTCCCCGTTGTTCAAATTCTTGCAACTTTTCTGTTCTAATCGCTTCAATTTCGGGAATAATAAAATCAGGTTGATGTTTGCTCACTACTGCTTCTAAGTCCTCTGCACTGAGCATGGAAATCACTTCAGCACAATCAGCAACTTGCATGGCAGGAGCATCGGCATAGCGGTCAACGGCAATGATATAATTACCTAAACGTTGAGCAGCAATGACAAATTCTTTACCTAATTCTCCTGAACCTAACAGCATTAATTTTTGGGGAAGTTTGAGCACTTTGTTCATGGACTTAGCAGGGTAGAGGCAATATTAGTTATCTATTCATTTTATTTAGCATCTTTGCTTTGGAATAAAGCTCCCTTGAGTTGTAAATCTTTACGTTGTGCTGGTGTCAAACCAATTCCTGAACCCAGCTTACACCCATCTACTATAGTATCCAGCCAAATTGTCTCATTGAGGGTAGCACCTGTTAGGTTAGCATTTGTTAAATTAACTTGAGTGAAATTGACAAACAATAAATCAGCATTTATTAAACTAACTTCTTGTAAATTCGCGCCGGATAAATTACCACGAATTAAGTTTATATTATCTAAATTTAAACCCGATAAATCTGCACCAGTTAGATTCGGAAATTTGACTTTTTGGGGATGTTGGAAAAAACGTATAACACAAATAATATTCGCTTCATTATAGTTGATTTTTAATAAAAAGTCATAACGAGCAATACCAAGTTTTTGGAGGATTTGCAGCCGTTGTGTAGAACTTTGGTTTAAAAAATTAATGGCTGCATCTCGATAGTTTTCATCTGGGAAATTGAGCATAATTAAACTTTTTATAGGATTCCGATTTGATTTTTGAAAAATACAGGGGTGGGCATTTCCTGTAATCTTCTGCTTCTATTCAGGATTTTACCCCCTTGCCCACCCTACACATACTTAATAAACAAAAATAAACGCGGATAGTTGTTTAAAACTTACCCGCGTATTTTATACCATGAGTATCAGCGAAAAAACAAGAGTTAATTATTCTTTATTTCTCTGAATTAAATTACTTCGCGTCCTGCTAATATTGCTTTAGTGGCAGATTCACCTAATACTTTTACCTGTTTATGTAACTGGTAATTAAATAAGGCGATAATAGACAAGTGACCTAACAATGCTGTAAAAACCGCAAGAGGATCTACAAATTCTAAGGCTGGCCAAGGAAAGGTAGAAAATAGCCAAATTAAAGCATTTTCTTCTCTAGGATACATACCTAATATTGAAAGTATTAGAGGTGGTAAAATTATCAATGCTGATAAAGTACCAATAGCCCAAATATAACGTTTTTGAGTTTTTAGCATTAACAGGAGTTGCGTAACTGTAGCATAAATTATGATTAAAGTCATAAACAAAGCTACAGATGCAATTGAGGTAAAATCTGTCAGATTATACTTAAAGAATTTATCATCTGCTAAGGAAAACCAAATAATTAATGGTACATAAGCGATGACCAGATTAATTAATATGGCTAAACTGCTGGGACTTTTTTCACCGAAGATTAAATCTTGCCAGATGTTTGTACCTTTATGATTTTGGTGTCTATATCTTCCCCAGTCAATGATAGTTTGACGTTGAGGAGAGAGAATGAAGATTAAACTCAGAATTATGAAAGCGTTGAGGAAACCGATGATAAATAGTAAAGCTACATCATTGTGTGTTTTAACTTCTGATAGTGTTAAACCCCAAAACATGATTTGAGTTGCCGTCACTAATAAATAGCTTTGTTTTTTGTTGATTATTGTAGCATTGGGGTTACGGAAACAACGTTTCATTGCTTGCCATATAGCATAGCTACAAATTCCATAATTGACGATATTGAAGGCAAATAAAAGGGAGAAGTTTTTACCAACCGCTAAACCAAAAAACTTCAATTCTAAGATTGGAGTTTGGGGGTAGCTTTTAAATAAGTTAGGGAACAAGTAATTGATCATGTCCCAAGGAGCAAGCAGTCTAAAAAAGGTAGTGGGATTATTGATGTAGTTACCACTGTAAGAGCCTGCTATTGTCATTGTTATGAACAGAAACAGAAGCACTGCACCACTACCTAACCAGGGTTGAAAACTGCTAAATACGCGACTAACTAAACCAAATGATAAAGCCGCACTGTAGAAAAATAAACAACTAGCGGCTAAAATGGCGTAGTAGGCTAAAATGTAACTTGTAGCAATTTTTGCAGAACGACCAGCTAAGAGATGAAAAGGAATTGCTGTGATGACAAATAAATAAATTAGGCTGGGTACTCCTAATAATTTGCCGATTAAGATGCTGGTTTCTGATTGAGGGCTTAAGCGAATAAAGTTTAATGTTCCCCGATTTTCTTCTTTGGCTAAGTCACTAATCAGTAAGTAAGTTCCGCCGACAATTAAGGCAAAAACAAAAATTACACTTAGAGATAAAAAAGCATATTCCCAGTGATCTCGCCACCACAAAGTAAAATCAATTTTATTTAGGGGACAATTACCAACTTCACTGCTATAAATCTGGTTACGTATATTTAATTGGCAATACTCGCCATAAATTGGGTATTCTTCGCCGGGAAAGCTTTGTAGTTGATAGAGAAATATTACTAGTTGGATTAATAAGGAGGACGCAACGGCAACTAGAACGCTAAAAGGCTTGAATCTACCTTTGATTTCTCGGAATAGTTGGGGGTTAAATTCTCCCAATCTGTCTATAAAACTGATGAACATGATCAATTCTCCAAAGTGAGAAATTTAAGATTGGTGATGGTCAATTTCATTGAATAAATTAGATGTGAAAAGATCAATTTACTAATTTAGTTTCTCCTGCGTTAGAATAGTTTTTAATGGTTTATGATGCTTGTTTATGACCTAATTTTAGGAAGATTGTTTCTAGGTCTTCTTGGGTGGGATGAAAGTTAGTTAAAGGAATACCTGCTGTAATTAGCGATCGCAACAAATCCGCGCTGTCTTCCTGTTTTCCAGAAAAGTTGATCCTAACGCTATTCTGACCTGCGATTACCTGTACTTCTTCCACTAAGGAATGATTTTTCACTTCTCTTACTAATGTATCTAAATCTCCTAATGTGGAAATAAAGATTTGTTGGCGAGAAAGTCTTTCATATAGATTTTGTAGTGAAGTGCTTTCCACTAGAAAACCTAGTTCCATGATGCCCACGGATGTACACAATTCAGCTAAGTCGCTCAATACGTGGGAAGATATTAAAATTGTCATTCCTGCTTCTTGCAAGGCTTTGATAATTTCTCGAAACTGCATTCTGGCAATGGGATCAAGTCCAGATACAGGCTCATCTAGTAGCAGGAGAATAGGCTCATGAATGATTGTTCTGGCTAAACTTAAGCGTTGTTTCATCCCCCGCGACAGGGTAGAAATCTGGCTAAACCGTTTATTACCAAGTTGGATTAATTCTAAAACTTCGTGTAGGCGTTGAGTGCGTCGGGGTTCGTGCAAACGATACAACCTGGCAAAATAATCTAAATAATCCCAAACGTTTAAATCTTCATACAATGGGTAGTCATCAGGTAGATAACCTAGACGACGCTTGAGGGTGGGGTTACTTTTATCCCGCAGCAGGCGATCGCCATTTATATAAATCTCTCCTGTGGTTGGTTCTTCGGCGGCTGCTAACATTCTAATCAATGTAGTCTTACCAGCACCGTTAGGGCCAATTAAACCATAAACCTCACCCATTTGAATTTCTAAGTCAACATTATTAACAGCAAGATGTTTTTCAAATTGCTTTGTTAATCCTGTAGTGCGAATTGCTATTTCTTTGGCCATAACTGCTATACAGTGGCTTATGTTTACAGTAAAACTAACCGATCTCTACAATAATTCTTACTTTCGTTTCGGAAATAGTAACTAGCTTTATGCAAATTGCCTATAATTCCGATGCCTTTGCTAGTTATTATATTTATTCTGACTAAACTAATACATTATTAAGAAATATGACTCAAAACTACCGCATTACTTTACTCCCTGGCGATGGCATTGGTCCCGAAATTATGGCTGTAGCGGTAGAGGTGCTCAAAGTTGTGGGAAAACGGTTTGATTTGCAATTTGATTTCCAAACTGCTTTGATTGGTGGTGCAGCGATTGATGAAACCGGATCACCTTTACCTGATACTACTTTGGATACTTGCCGCAATAGTGATGCTGTGTTGTTGGCGGCTATTGGCGGTTATAAATGGGATAATTTACCAGCAGATAAACGTCCAGAAGCAGGTTTGTTAGGCTTGCGGGCTGGTTTAGAATTGTTTGCTAATTTGCGTCCTGCGAAGATTTTACCCCAATTAATTGATGCTTCTACCCTGAAGCGGGAAGTAGTGGAAGGGGTGGATATTATGGTAGTGCGGGAACTGACGGGGGGGATTTATTTTGGTAAACCCAAAGGAATTTTTGAGACAGAAACCGGTGAAAAACGTGGTGTTAACACTATGGTCTATTCCGAGTCAGAAATAGACCGGATTGCTAAAGTTGCTTTTGAAACTGCCCGGAAACGGAGTAAAAAACTTTGTTCTGTGGATAAGGCTAATGTTTTAGATGTATCACGGTTGTGGCGTGATCGCTTAACTAAAATGTCCGCCGATTATCCTGATGTGGAATTGTCTCATCTTTATGTAGATAATGCTGCCATGCAGTTAGTCCGTGCCCCCAAACAATTTGATACTATTGTTACAGGAAACTTATTTGGCGATATTCTCTCGGATGCGGCTGCTATGCTGACAGGTAGTATTGGAATGTTACCTTCTGCTAGTTTAGGTGCTTCTGGCCCTGGTGTGTTTGAACCAGTCCACGGTTCAGCCCCGGATATCGCTGGACAAGATAAAGCCAACCCCTTGGCACAGGTTTTAAGTGCAGCTATGATGTTACGATATGCTTTAAACCAACCAACAGCTGCCGAGTTAATAGAAAACGCAGTGTTGCAGGTGTTACAACAAGGCGATCGCACAGGAGATATTATGTCTGTTGGGATGAATCTTGTCGGTTGTCGCGCTATGGGTGAGGCACTGATTCGGGTTCTTGAACAAAAATAACATTTGAGTTAAAGTCTGAAAGTTTTAGCTCTCTAGCTAAAAATTTCAGATACACTAAAAGCAAAAATTAATCTACAAAATCCTATCCGAACTCAAAGTGTACGCTTTAAAACAGGAACAGGCAAATTATACCCCTCCAAGGCAGCAGTCACCTTTGATTGATCCTGCTATCATCAGGGCTGCTGGGCATATATATTATACTTACTGTGAAGTACATCCAGAAATTATTGGTCAGGCTTCAGGTGTAGCTATCAGCCGTGTGACGCATCGGGGTAAGGTCATTTTCACTAAACATCCAGTTCTTTTACCTCAAGAGTGTTTTGTACCAATACATCAAATTGAATCCTATATGTATTAGTCATTGGTCATTGGTCATTAGTCATTGATTTTGGACAGCAAATTACAGGTAAACAAAATACAAAGGTGATTTCATCAAGCCTGATACTAAGGGAGTTTCAACTTTCTTCCTGTTGCCTGCCCCCTGGTTTATTGACAAATGACGTATGATAATTGACAATGGGCAGTATGGAGATTTTGATCAACGTTCCCGTTTATAGCATTGTCTTTATTTTGGGGGCATCTATTGGTAGTTTTATTAACGTCGTCGTTTATCGGCTACCAGCAAAACTATCTGTTCTGTGGCCACCTTCTCGCTGTCCCAAGTGTTTAAATCGTCTCAAAGCCTATGATAATGTGCCGGTTCTGGGTTGGTTGTGGCTAAAAGGGCGATGTCGTTACTGTAAAACTAAGATTTCTTTCCGTTATCCTCTGGTAGAGGCACTAACAGGTATTATATTTTTAATAGTATTTTCGGTTTTTCAAGTTTCGATTTTTACAATAGGCTACTGGGCTTTTTGTAGTTGGTTATTGGCACTATCTCTCATAGATTTGGATACAATGACCTTACCAAATCCCTTGACTAAATCAGGGTTGGTATTGGGGTTAATTTTTCAAATGATTGTGGGTTTTTTAGCCTCTGGTGGGGTGGGAGCAGTCAAGCACCTCATAATTGGTATTTTTGGGGCTGTGGTGGGTATTTGGCTGTTTGATATGATTGCGCTGATTGGTTCTGTGGCATTTGGGAAAACAGCAATGGGTGCTGGTGATGCTAAACTAGCGGCGATGATGGGTGCTTGGTTAGGTTGGAGATATTTGTTAATTGCTGGTTTAATTGCCTGCTTTGTGGGAGTATTAGTAGGTGGGGGGGGAATTCTCCTCAATAGGCGTAAAATAGGGCAAACAATGCCTTTTGGGCCATCCTTGGCTTTAGGTGCGGCGATCGCCCTTTTGAGTGGTGAGGGCATTTTGTCTTTATATATGCGCTATCTAGATTCCCTAAAGTTAGCTTTTCATGTATTGTAAAGGATAATATAGCTGATTCAGAAGTTTTCTTGGCAAAAATCCGATTTAACAATAAATTTTCAATGTCCACAACTTTAACTTTGTTTTTAATCATTCGTTTTGTTGGTAAATTGCATTATTTTAGATGATTCTTTTTCACCTTACCCCCTGTTCTCATGACTGTAACTCTGATTACTCCTTGGACTAATTTAATTTTGGTAAAGTTAATTAAAGATAGAGGATTTCTAGTCTAGTCCTGTACATTGATATAATAAGATTTCCTGAATATTTACTCAAGTATTGGCTAGGCATATTCACAAATCTGACTACCAAAAACGTGCAAAATCAGGTAAAAATCACAGAAAAGATAATTAGCTGATTTTTAGTCAAATAATGGGAGTAAACAAGCGATCGCCTGGGCAAAACTTAGGTAAAAGCAGTAACCACTCCGTAAGTAACTAGACTTATTTTTGACCTCATACCTAGAAATAAAATAAAAATGGCAAACAACGAAGAATCACGTGGTTTAAAGTCTCTATTTGATTGGTTTGCAAATCGTCGTAAATCAGGAGCAATCAATCTTGAGCGACAAGAAAGAGAGATTGCCGATGGTTTATGGCATAAATGCTCAAAATGCGGAGTATTGAGTTATACAAAAGATTTAAAAGCTAATCAAATGGTGTGTACTGAATGTGGACATCATAACCGCGTAGACAGTGATGAACGCATTCGCCAATTAATTGATGCTAACACTTGGCAACCAATGGACGAAAATCTGCGTCCTACCGATCCCTTGCAATTTCGGGATCGCAAACCTTACAGCGATCGCATCCGCGAAACTCAAGACAAAATCGGCTTAATAGATGCAGTTAAAACAGGTTTAGGTCAAATCAACGGTTTACCCATAGCTTTAGGGGTGATGGACTTCCGCTTCATGGGTGGCAGTATGGGTTCAGTAGTTGGAGAAAAAATTACCCGCCTAATTGAACTAGCAACTCAGCGCCGCTATCCTGTAGTGATTGTTTGTACCTCTGGTGGTGCGAGAATGCAGGAAGGAATGTTATCTTTAATGCAAATGGCCAAAATTTCCGGCGCACTGCAACGCCATAGTGATGCCAAATTGCTATATATTCCCATATTAACAAATCCCACTACAGGCGGTGTCACTGCCAGTTTTGCCATGTTGGGTGATATTATCTTGGCAGAACCCAAAGCCACAATCGGTTTCGCTGGTAGACGGGTCATAGAACAAACATTACGAGAAAAATTACCAGAAGATTTCCAAACCGCCGAAGACTTACTAAAACATGGTTTTGTTGATGAAATTGTTTCCCGTACCCAGTTAAAAAATACATTAACTCAGTTAATTGCTTTACATCAACCAATGCCCACACCCCCGAATAAAGTTTTGTGGGAAAGTATGAAATTGAGTTCCAGCATTGCAGAGTAGAACAGGCAGGGGAGAAGAGGCAGGGGTGCAGGGTGCAGGCTGCAAGGGGGAAAGAGAGGATTTGAGATTTCAATTTTGGATTTTGGATTTAATGATTTCCTCATCCTTAAAAACCTAATACAAAGTTATGAGTTCTTAATTTTTCTCCCCTGCACCCCGCATCTTATACCATTTTACTTTAATCATGATACAAATACCATCAAGAGGACATGGCAGTGCCATGTCCCTACACTCAATCTATAAGTATCATAGTTTTTGGGAAATGGTATTATCTCTGTTCTTGGACAAGAACCAAGGGGAGAAGTGCCAAAAGTCGGCAGACACAAGAAAGGGCAAATAAACCTAGTAAACCGCCAACTGGGGAAAATTCAGCCACAAAACCGCCGATAGTTGTACCTAAAGCACCACTCACACCAGACGTAGCAGCTGCGATCGCAAAATAGATCGATTGATTTCTCACAGGAGTAATGCCAATTTGCAAATTGTTGTTACATAAATCAACAGCTGCCCAAGTTCCCCCAGTAAAAATGTGTAAAAGTGGCAGCCATAACCACAAAGAAAGTTGATCAACACCAACTCCTAGCCAAAATAAAGGTGTAACAGCCACTAAAATTCCAATAAACATTAAAATCCGGCGATTCCCCACTTTATCAGCCAACTTACCCCAAATAACCAACATCACCAAATTTGCACCTGCTTGTAAACTAGCGTAAATTGCTACTAAACTCACATCTAACTGCAAATTTTCCAGCATATACAGATTAAAAAAAGGTGCGCTGAGATTAACAGCCAACATCCAAAAACTGAAATAAATTAAAAACAAAACAAAATTCGAGTTCTGCCAAATACCTTGATGCCAGGATTTTTGCGGAGTTGGCAAAGGTGTAGTAATTTTTTTTCTATCTAAAAAATAACTTTTATTTTGGATTTGAGGATTAACATCAACCTTAAAATATTGGCTGACTAAACTCATAATGCCAAACATTATCCCCACCAGCAGAACTAACCCATAACCTTGAAGTTTTCCCCCTTTCCAATGGGAAACAGCCAAACCAGCTAAAGGTACACAAAGTAAATTAGTTAAACTAGTAGCACTATTACGTAAACCAAAATATCTCCCTCGTAACCTGCGGGGTACAATTGCTGCTAACCAACTCAACCAAGAAGCACTACCCAATCCACCTAAAAGATGACTAGCAAAGACAATAAACAGCGTAATTAAGATTAACTGGTGTGAATTAACTAACCCCCAACTGCTGATAATAATGGAAATTACCAAAAGTAACCATAATAAGCGAGAAATCCCAAAAGTTAACACAGAATATTGAAATCGGCTAGTAGTACGTTCAGAAAAATAAGCCCCCAATGGCTGAACGAGATTTACTATCATAGGAATAGAAGATAGTAAGCCAAAGATTACAGGACTAGCGTCTAATTCTACTAGGAAATTGCTTAATAGAATTCCCCCAGTAGTAATGGAGAAAACCCCAGCAAAAACAGCATCTACAGTTGAAGCTCGTAAACTCTTACGCATATCTTCTTTACTAAATCGTAGATTAGGTGAGGAATTAGGAGAAACAACCGAATTTAATGAGTCAATAGCAGAAATTTCCAGAGTTAAAGGTAGGGATGAATCACCGGAAATGAAGTCCATAAATTATTGATGTCTATGAAGCCAACTATCTTCAGGAGGAAATTATGAGTTGACAACTTTTTGCTATTTTATATTGCATTTATAAAAAAAGTAGAGGCAAAAAAATTCAATCATCAGATATAGCGTATATAAGCAAATTGAGAGAGCAGAAAAACTAACCGTGAGTACCAGAAAAATACTACATTTTGTAGCTTGGATAATAGCGATCGCTATTATCTTCATTAGTTGTCACAGTCTACCACCACTCCCAGAAGAACCTGTGACAATTAAACTCAGTGGTTGGGGGGGTTCACCCGTAGAACAAAAACTATTAAGACAAGTATTAAAAAACTTTGCGATTAAACATCCGAAAATCCAAGTTCAATATGAAGTAATTTCCGAACAATACATGGACGTAATTACCACCCGTCTCATAGGAGAAGCCGCACCAGATGTCTTTTATTTAGAGACACTAGAAGCACCTTTTATCATGAGTCAAAACGTCTTAGAACCTTTAGAGAAATACATTACCCCAGAATTTGACCTCCCAGACATAGAACCCAAATTACTCAACAATTTTAAATACCAAAATCATATTTATGGCATCCCCAAAGACTACTCAACCCTAGCACTGTTTTATAATAAAAAATCATTTCAAAAAGCAGGCTTAACCCATCCTCCTCAAACCTGGGAAGAATTACGGAGTTATTCCCAAAAACTCACAGGTAAAATTAACCGATTTGGCTATGGAGAAAGCGCACAATTATCACGACAAGCTTATAAAATCACCGCTTTTGGTGGTAAAATAGTTGATCAAAGCAATTACGCCAAATTTGCTAGTCAACAGAGTTTAAAAGGTTTACAACTAGTAATAGACCAATATCGCCAAGATAAAACCTCCGCCTTAAAATTTGACGTGGGTACAAACTCAGAAAGTGAAATGTTTGGACAAGAAAAAGTGGCTATGGTTTTAGATGGTAATTGGTCAATTCCTTTTTTGCAAGAAACATTCTCAAAAGTAGATTTTGCCACCGCAGAAGTACCAAAAATAAACGGTAAAAGAAACACAATGGTTTTTAATGTTGCCTATGTCATGAATAAGCACAGTAAACATAAACAAGCCGCCTGGAAATTAATTTCTTATCTTACAGGTAAAGAAGGAATGGCCAAATGGACAGGAACAGGTTTTGCATTACCCACCCGTAAATCAGTAGCAAAAAAATTAGGTTATGACAAAGATAATTTAAGATCCGCTTTAGTAGCTGGGATTGATTACGCTACACCTTGGCAAATTGGTAAATATCCCTCACCAATAGTCAATAACTTCGATAATCAGTTTATCAGTACCTTATTAGGTCAACAAGCTTTAAAGCCAGCCATGCAAAGAGCAGAGAGAAATGCTAACCTCCAAATTAAGATGATGAAATAAATTTAGTTTTCTAGTTTATGAATAAATTTTGCAATTGCTTGTAAATATGAATTGTTTCCTGGTTCATAGATGTTGAAATGTCCTTTATCGGGAATTAATAATAATTGTTTGGGTTCAGGTGCAGAATCATATAATTGTTGACTCATATATGCAGGAACAACAGTATCAGCAGTTCCGTGAATCAACAAAACAGGAATTTTTAAATCACGAATTTTACCAATAGAATCAAATTTTTGTGTTAAAATTAAATCTACTGGAAATAAGTTATAAAAATTGCGGCTTTTTATTGTTTCTCCCATAGAGGTAAAAGCACTTTGCATAATTATAGCTTTTGCTTCCGGGTGTTTAATAGCTAAATTTAAAGCTATTGCACCTCCCAAAGATTCACCATAAATAACAATATTCTTTGGGAGAATACGCCGATTTTTGGTTAAATAATTCCAAGCTATTTCACTATCTGCATATAATTGGCTTTCACTGGGAAAATTACCTTTACTACCACCAAAACCCCGATAATCAATGACTAAAATCGCAAAACCCAATTGTCTTAAACTTTGTATTTTAGCTATATGATTATAGTAACCTTTATTTGCAGCAGCACCACAAAAATATAAAACCACTTTCGGGGATTTTAAAATTCTGATTGGTTCATTGGGAATGATTTTAGCAATTTTTTCTGATGGAGAGAGTGCAGGAATCCACCAAGCATGGATATAATCATGATCAGAATTGGGTATTGATATTTTCTCTTCTTGGTAGGGAAGTTGAAAATCTGGTGCGCTGGGTAAGGTGAGAAATTCTTGTCTGGGACGAAAGATTAATTCTCTCTGTTTAAAGTATAGGAATAAACAAGTTGAACAATAAGTTAATGCTGTGACTCCAATAATATAAAAAGCTAACTTTTTGAATTTTCTATTCACGAATTTCATAGCGTAGGGTGGGCATTTATGAATATAATTCACTTTATTGAAAATTTTACCTAGAAATGCCCACATTACTTACATTTATACAAAATTGGATTAATCCCGATCTAAACCCCATTCTTTCTTCAAGCTTTCTAGTTTATGATTTCTCACACTTAAACGTTTACACTCATCCAAAAAGTCCTTGACTTGATCAGGGGTTAAACTTAATCCTCCGTCTTGAAGATTAGTAATATATGCGAGAACATCAGCAGTTGTTAAAGCAGAATTTATTTCTTCTAGAATAATTGAATTACTCACTTCTCGACAAACTAACTCAATATCAGAAGAAGTTAATCTTGCACTTTTCTCTGAAAGAATATCAAAATTAACTAATTGATGAATATCAATTTTTGACAAGTAATGTTGAAATAATTCTTTTCTTTCTGCTTGATCTGGTGGAAAAATAGGAATTTTCCAATCTAATCTACCAGAACGTTTTAAGGCGTTATCAATTCCACTTAAATAGTTAGTTGCAGCAATGACAATGACATCACTATCTTGAAGATTGTTCAATTCAATCAATAATTGGTTAATTGTAGCTTTTTGATCTGTGTGTGCATGGTCTTCATTGCGATGAAAACCAATACTATCTAATTCATCAATAAATAAAACAGATGGTGCTTTCTTTTTAACTTGAGTAAAGATATCTCGCACATTTTTCTGGCTTTGTCCAATCCAAACGCTAATAATATCAGCAGGTGAAAATTTAAAGAAATATCTCCCTGATTCATTAGCAAAAGCGTTTGCTAAAAGAGTTTTACCACAACCAGGTAAACCAAAAAATAAAATTCCGCCAATTAAACCTTTGTGACCTTTTGATTGAATTTTCAAAAGTTTACTTAGTTTCTCTTTTTCTTCATACAATCCTTTAACTTGATTAAAGTCTAGTTTTGCTTGTTGTTTAATGGGGTAAGTAAGTTTGAGTCTATTTTTTTTAGCTACGTAACCAAAAGAAGGATAATCAATTGCCTCGAAAGATACGGGAACTAATTGATGTTTATCATAGTCTGGTGTCATGACAATAATTTGAAAGTCACGACCATAATAATTAGCTAATTTATACTCTAAAATTTCCTTTGTTTTCTTTAATTGGTAGTAATTGCGAGCAATTTCAAATCCAGGTAAAACTAACCAAAGATATTCTAATTTATTTGGCCATACCTTGGATTTTCTTAAAATACGTTTCATCATATCAAGAAATAAGTTATTATCTTCATATTCTTGATAATTCAAAGTTTCGACTTCTACGATTATTTTATTTTTGATATATATTTCGACAATTTCACTTTGAAACTCTTCGTCATAGTCTATAGTTTCGTCTTCTGGTGTTTCTTCGTTTTCTGATGTTAATTCAATCTCGCATTCTATGCTAGATAAGGGATAACCTAAGTTTTCGAGAGTTTTAATAGCAAAGTATTTAAGGTAAATGTATTCTGAACTTTGTTGATTCCAAGTTAATTTATAAAAATGTTCGGCTTGCATCCTTAAAATTAACTGTGATTCAGCTTGGATTTGGGCTTTTTGCAGTTCTAAAAAATAGCTGAGTAAGGAAATATCATCTTCTGTAATTTGGTAATCTGGAAGTTCTAGGAGAAATCGAAAATGAGTATAAATATCCTCCTTGTTTTCTATTGCTGATTCATGAGAATATTTACATCTAAGAGTAAAAGTAAAAGGAATCTTACTAGCAACTCTATCTACTAAATAACCCAAAACATCTTCTTTTTGATGTGATTGAATTTCTGAAATTGGGGGACAATGAAATAAAATAAAAAATTGAGATGAACTGTATTTATTAGCAGATAAAGATATTTGCTCAAATTGTTCATCAAATTTTTCTGAATCTAATAACTCTAAGCCAGTTGTACCAAGAATAACGCTAGTCATAGTTGAGCGATAAAAATGAAAAATACTAGCATTTCCGCCAGCAATTTTTTGATCGCTATCTTCATTTTGATCTGCATCAAGATTTACTGACATTTTCCGATTAAAGGCTTTAGGTATTTCATAATCACCTTGATACTGATATTTTCTAATTAGTTCGTAGCTTAAAATTTTGACAACAATATCAGAAAAGAAATCTTCTACTTGAGGGATAAGAAAAATACCTACTGGTTGATTAGCATCTAAACAGGCTTGAAATCTTTCGTATTCTTGTTGTGAGCCAAAATCAAATAGATAGTAAAAAAAGTCATGTTTCACAGGGATCGGTTCTCGGATTTTGGGAGAAATGGGTGCAGAAGTGATTGTTGTTTGTGGTGATTTTAAACTATTTTCTTTAATTGTGACTTCTATTTTGGTTTCTAAGGGGACGTATAAATCAAAAGCAGGGTTTACACACAATCCTAATTCATCTAAAGCGGTGTTAAAATCATCTATAAATGCTTGACTACGACGTTGATAACCAAATTGTTCCATGATTGTTTTAACACGGAGGCTTTTTTTCACTTTACCAGTTCTTTGCAGTTCGTTTTTAATTGAGCGCAAGTAGGTTGTATCCAACATTTGTATCCTTTTGAACAAGTTTTTAAGTATAGAATTTCCTAGATAACATATAAAGATAACTTAAGTGAGTGACATTTCAACGAAATATTAGCCTCGATATTGGAGGTTAGGTTATGTCTTCCTTTGGTAGACGACACAATAATTTTAGATGGCTAATTCTCCCTAATAACTTAGCTGGATATTGTTTTATGCTTCCAGCGATTCTGGTTTTAGGGGTTTTTGTGGTTCTACCTATTGTTTACGCTGTATTTCTTTCTTTTCAGAAAGTTCAACTGTTGGGGGGAATTGAATATGAGTTTATTGGTTGGCAAAATTTTACTCGCTTGTTGATAGATGAACAAGTGGCGATCGCATTACGCAATACAGCAGAATATGTGGCTGTTGTTGTTCCTAGTCAAACTATCTTAGCTTTAATTTTAGCAATTACCCTAAATTCTGGGATTCATGGCAAAAATTGGTGGCGAATTCTCTACTTTTTACCGACAATTACTTCTTCGGCTGTTCTCACGCTAATTTTTATGTGGATTTATAACACGGATGGACTTCTTAATAATTTCCTCGCTTTTTTTGGACTTCCGACTTACAACTGGCTAGGAGATCCTAATGTAGCATTAAAGGGGATCATGATTATGAATATTTGGTCAACAGCACCTTATTACATGGTAATTTATTTGGCTGCATTGCAAGATATTCCCCAAACCATTTATGAAGCAGCAGAGTTAGATGGTGCTAATGGTTGGGAGAAAATCATTCATATTACTCTCCCTTTGTTAAATCCTGTAACTTTTTTTGTGGTGGCGGTGGGAATAATTGGCACTTTTCAATTATTTGACCAATCCTATATTTTTTCCAGTGGTACTGGTGGGCCAAATAATGCGACTTTAACGGTGGTTTTGTTGATTTATCAATCTGTGTTTAGGAATCTACAGTTAGGATATGCTGCGGCGATCGCCTTTTTGTTGGCATCTGTAATTATTACAGTAACTTTGATCCAACGCCTATTTTTAGGAGGTGAAAAGCTTTGAAGTGGAAAATACTCTTATATCTATTATTAACAATTTATGCCCTAATCACTGTAATTCCGTTTTTGTGGGCAATTTCGGCCTCTTTTAAACCTCTCTCAGAAATTATCAGCAGTAAACTGAATTTGATTCCCAAAAATTTTACTCTCGAAAATTACAAGCAAATTTTTCTCCAAGAACCTTTATTTCCGCGTTGGTTTTTTAATAGTGTGTTAATCGCTGTTAGTGTAACAAGTTTAAATTTACTTTTTAACTCAATGGCGGGTTATGCTTTAGCAAGATTAGAGTTTACAGGAAAAAGATTTTGGTTTTTCCTGATTTTGGCAGTTTTAGCAGTTCCCTTCCAGATTACCCTAATTCCCACATTTTTGATTTTAAAGGCTATTGGTTGGCTCAATACCTACCAAGGAATGATTGTTCCTAGTATGGTTAATGCTACTTTTATTTTTATGATGCGCCAGTTTTTTCTTAGTTTTCCTCAAGAATTGGAAGAAGCTGCACAGTTAGATGGTCTAGGTAGTTGGGGCATTTTCCAGCATATCATTTTACCTCTGGCTAAACCAGCCCTAGCCGCACAAGCAGTGTTTGTATTTATGGCCACTTGGAATAATTTCTTATTACCTTTAGTTATCCTCTTTGAACCAGAAATGTTTACTCTTCCCTTGGGACTAAATACTTTTAAAGGGCAATATATTAGTTATTGGAATTACATTATGGCTGCTTCTATGGTTTTTACTCTACCAGCTTTAGGAATTTATGCTTTATTCAATCGCTACTTTATCCAAGGTGTAAAATTTACGGGTGGGAAGGGCTAGTTATTATACAATTTTCCTAAAATCTTCTATCCAAAAAAGTATTAACTATATATTAAAGTGCTAAATTACTGTTATTCAGCTTGTAGAAATTGCACTTCTAACGCAATATTTGTTATTACAAAACTTCACTAAATTTGTAGTCAGATATGGATTATAATATGCGACTGTAGCAATTTTTACGCCTCAAGATCACTGACCTAAATCAAGGCATACGCTACCTGCTAACAGTAAAACCCAATTCCCAGCCTCTATTATACGTGCAGGCAAAAATTGATTTAGGAAGATAATCAAACGGTAAAGCGGTGAAAAATAGTCCCGACAGCTATTAGCTAAGGGATTGAGGGTATGTAGTTCACCCTATTAGGGTAAAATCTAACAAAATAAAACCTGAGATATCTTTGTCTATGGTTTTATGAACTATTGCTGTTTTAGCTGTTGAGTATTAAAATTTTGAAGTTGAAGGGGAACCATGTTTAAAAGACTAATTGGTGTTGTTTTTGCTGCTGTTTTGCTGACTTTTCAGCTGTTTATCGGTAGTTCCACTGCTTTAGAATTAGACGAAGCCACCCGCACCGTAGCGTTAAACGATCAAGGTGATACTATCGTTCTCAGCTTAAAGCAAGTTAAAGAAGGTAAAAAACTATTTAATTACGCTTGCGCTCAATGCCATGCTGGGGGTGTAACAAAGACTAACCAAAACGTAGGATTAGACCCTGAAACTTTAGCACTGGCTACACCAAAGCGTAATAATATTGAGGGTTTAGTGGATTATATGAAGAATCCCACTACTTATGATGGTGAAGTAGAAATTTCTGAAGTACACCCCAGTATTAAGAGTGCAGATATTTTCACCGAAATGCGAAACCTGACTGATGAGGATCTAACAGCGATCGCCGGTCATATTCTCCTCCAACCTAAAATTGTTGGTACTCGTTGGGGTGGCGGTAAGATTTACTACTAAAGCTGCTTAAGCTTTTGAACTGAGTGTAGGAGTTGTTGTACTCTTTAGGTTGCCAGTGAGTTCTAAGTCCTGATACCTAAATGTATTTTTTTATATCGTGGCATCAGGACTATGAACTCTCTTGTACTATTTTGGATTTTGGATTTTAGATTTTGGATTAGGGCAAGGTTTTAGTTTCGATTTACTTATACTAGGCATAATTATTTATAAAGATTACTTATGTTTGATTCTTTTAGGATGGGGTAATCTCTTTACACCATCTCTGGTAATATGTCCTAAAAATATTTACTTTTCTTAATAATTAGAATAAGAAATTAAGTAATTTTTCCTGTTTGCTTTCAAATTAACTATAGCTATCTCATAATTCTTTAAAAAAATTTATCTATGACAGGTTGTCATATTTCGCGCCAAATTTATTTAAAATGAGAGAGGAAAAATAAAACCCTTTGTTTTAGGAGAGAGCAATGAAATCTATTGCTGCAAGTTGGAGACGGATTAGCCTAGCTGTACTAACCGTTATTTTAGTTATTAGCAGCTTTGCAATCTTCAGCCCTGTTGCTGCGGCTGAAACATACACAGTAAAATTAGGTACTGACAAAGGTTTATTGAAGTTTGAACCTGCCAAGTTGACTGTAAAACCAGGTGATACAATTGTATGGTTAAATAATAAAGTACCTCCCCACAACGTTGTATTTGATCCCGCTAAAAACCCCGCAAAGGACAAAGCATTAGCAGCCTCCTTCTCTCACAAAAAATTACTGTTAAACCCCAAACAAACAGTTGAAACCGTAATCCCCGCAGATGCTCCTGTTGGTGAATATACTTTTTACTGTGAACCTCACCGTGGTGCTGGCATGGTTGGTAAATTGACAGTTGCCAGCTAGAACGCTAGTTTGAATATATACAAGTTAATTAATAGGCGGTAACAAGGTTTAGCCCCTGATGATATGGGAGGGATAAAGTTTGTTACCGTCAAATTTGTTTATTTGTTCAATATCATGGGATATTAAATGCTGGGTGCTTGTTGCGAGGAAACATCTTGAGAAAACTTTTATATATCCTACTATTAGCGATCGCTATTTTTCAATTCAACTTTACCCATCCAGTATTAGCTGCTGAAAAATCCAACGGCAGCAAAATCTTCACCGCTAACTGTGCTTCCTGTCATATCGGAGGCGGTAATATCTTGATTGAACAAAAAACTTTAAAAAAATCAGCATTATCTAAGTATTTAGCCAATTATGATCAAGATCCCATTTCCGCAATTATTTACCAAGTCCAAAATGGTAAAGGAGCTATGCCTGCCTTCAAAGAAAAATTAACAACCGAAGAAATTTTAGAAGTCGCCGCTTTTGTTTTTCAAAAAGCAGAACAGGGGTGGGAAGTCACTAAAAATTCCAAGGTTGCTGATTTAATTAATGATTTGTGAAAAATTTTCGGTATGTGCAGGGTGGGCATTTTTGGGTAAAATTCTGAATACAAGAGGAAAATTTTAGTAAATGCCCACCTCAGTATTTTTCAAACATCAAATAGGAATCCTCAATGATTTGTGAAAAGATATAAGTATTTGTAGGGTAGGCTAGGGGTTAAAATCCTAGAATCAGAAAATTATCAACAATGCCCACCCCTGTATTTTTGAACAATCAAACAGGAATCCTATATACTTACTGTTTTTGTTCAGAATTTAGGCCCTGTAACTTATTTTCTCGAATTTTTTGAATAAATCCCGGTTCAGTTTCCTGAGAATTATCTGGCTGAACATTGCTAGGTGTAGGTTTTGCATTTATCACTACATCATTATTTCCCTCATTGGGTTTTCCTTGATTCTCGGTTGATGGTTGTGCGGCTGGAGTAGGTTTAACTTCAGGTTTAGCTGATTGTTGTGCTTCTGGAGTAGGTTCAGATTCCGCATTCCTAGTATTATTATTTTCTTGGCGTTTAAAACTAATTTGGAATGGATAAGAGCTAATATTTTGTTTATCAGCTTGAGGAGGATTAGCTTTAAAATATTCCCTCACTTTTGATTGTAAGGCTGGTGATATTCCTCTGTTTTGGAAGAGCAAATCTAACATTTCACCATTAGTACCAATCACTACTCTGCCCTCAACCTTACCTTCTACCCCTGCCTTATCTGTAGGAATAGTTTGCCTAAATGCTCCTTTTTCTTTAACATTAGGATATTCCTTATTAACTTGATTTCTCAACTGTTGAAAACTATCAACTTGAGCCAGCTTTCTTTCTAGATTTCTTTTATCTTGTTCACTTATTTCTGATGTGGAATTTCCAGAATTTCTATCAGTATTGCTAAAAGTTATTTTTTCGCCATTTTGCGGAATAACTACACCAGAGTTATTATTAGCAGTAATTCCTCCATTTGTAGTTGTAGGATTTACATCACTTGCAGAAGCTATATCATTGTCATATTGCTTGTCAGATGGAGCTTCTAATGGCTTATCAGATATAGTCTGATTTGATGAAGGTATTGGATTATTGTTCTCTGGTATAGATATTGTGCTATTTGTTTCAGGTAATCTTCTATTAGATGTAGCTATATTTGGTTGAGTAAGAAATCTAGAATTACTAGAAGAAAAGGTACTATTAATTCTTAAATTTGTCCGAATTGGTAAAGAATTAGTCGCTATTCTCTTAGATGATTGTGGTATAACAGGTAATCTAGAAGACAATACACCCGATGGGACAGGAGGCAAACCAGAGGGCAATACTGTTAGTGCATTACCAGGATTAGTAAGCGGTAAATTCTGTTGTTGCGGTAATTGTGGAGGTTGAATCGCAAATTGAGGAGACTGAGGAACTTGAGGCAACGAATTTTCAGCTTCTGGAGGTAATTCCACCACTCCCACAGACTGGGCTACATCTGTTTCTGGTTTTGGAGTTTTGGGTGAATCAACAGTCATCAATGGCATCAGTACCGCTACAGCACCATGAATTCCAAAAGAGGCTATAGCAGCTATTCCCGTCGGTTGGGAGAGAAAATCTGGTATACTTTTTAACAGGGAGATGTAAGACATAGCTATTTCTGTTCACTCGGCTCAATCACATTTAATTAGCAATTTTAGCTTTTTAACTATAATTGCCATCTTCAGAGACGAGACGTATCTCTCTCAACAAATAATATCTTCCTATATTGGTGACTAAAACAGGAAGGTTGAATCTATGATAGACCTTTTTCTCCAAGGGGATAAATAAAATTATTCAATGTATTTTTCTAACTAGCTGTTTTCTAAGAAACTCAGGATTGGTATACTGCTTTTTAGGTAATGACAGTTATTAATGTTGCTAATTCATTGCTATGCTGAATTGCAGTGTAGTTCTGATGAACTTTTTTTTATTTACTCCTTGTCATCCTAATTGTTTATGCCTCTACCAACTGTCATTTTACCTGGCTATTTAGAAAGTGCTGTGGTCTATCGTCCCTTAGAATTATCCTTGCAAGATTTAGGATTTCCTGCCGTCACAGTTCCTTTACGGCGACGTGATTGGCTACCCCTCATCGGCGGAAAACCCGTAACTCCTATTATTCAACAATTGGATCAAACAGTCAAACGAGTATTGCAGCAATACCAAACTACTCAAATTAATTTAATTGGTCACTCAGCAGGTGGCTGGATTTCGCGGATTTATATAGGGGAAAAACCTTATGGTGGTAAGGGACAGCTGCAAACCAACTTTTGGGGGTCTCATCCTTTAATCGCTACTTTAATAACTCTGGGTACACCCCATATTAGCCGAGAACGTTGGACTCGTTGGAACTTAGATTTTGTCAACAACAATTATCCTGGTGCTTTTTACCCTCATGTTCGTTATGTATGTGTAGCAGGAAAAGCGATTTTAGGGGCTAGACAACCAGGTAGTTGGTTAGCACATAGCAGTTACAAATTAACTTGCGGTCAGGGTGACACTTGGGGAGATGGGATCACACCAATAGCATCTGCTCATTTAAACGGTGCAGAAAATCTGATTTTAGATGGAGTACGACATTCTCCTAAAAGCCCTGGTATTTGGTATGGTTCACCATCAGTCTTCGCAACTTGGGCGGATTATTTGGCTTAAATTCCTGGAAAATAAGTATAAATTCCTAAAAGATTAGTTTATAATATTTATATAAATACATAATTCTTCACACAAAGAGGGGTCAGCTATGCCAAGTACCCAATTTGATCGGCTTTTGCGGCGACTGGCGACTGTGTTGGCTGTGGTAATTCTCACCTTGTGCTTGATTTATGCCTCTACAGGCGTATTATTGGCTTTTTATTATCAACCTACAGCTGGTGGTGCTTATGAGTCCTTGCAGATGATTTTGACGCAAGTGCGTTATGGCTGGCTGTTTTACACAGCCCATGAACTTGCTGGAAATGGAATGATTGCGATCGCCTTAATCAACTTAGTAGTCATGTTTTTAGGGCGACAATTTAGCCCCAGTTGGTTAACAGCCTGGATTAGTGGAATTTTATTTACCCTCAGCGCGATCGCTCTAGATTGGACAGGAATGCTGTTAACTTGGGATCAAGAAGGTTATTGGCGGTTTCAGATTGAATTAGGAACGATTGGGGCTATTCCTATAATTGGTGGACAATTACGAGACATCTTAACTGGCGGAGGTGCGGTTAACAGTTTAACAGTAGAGCATCTTTACGCCATTCACAGTTATGTCATCGCAGTCATAGCCATTATTTTGGCTATAGTGCATCTTTCAGCCTTATTGTGGCAAGAAAAAGTAATTTACAGAGAAAACGAATATGTAAATTGCCCTTCATCGTAGATTATTCATTTCATTACTTAGGTCTCTTTCTCCAGTGGCCTTTAACATAAGTTCCATCCTTACGACGGTGAGGGTGGACATAAACTTTATCTGGTTTTACGTTTATAGAAACATTTGATAGGATTTTTGACCAATCAGTTTTTTTGACTTCAGGACTTTTAGGAGGCTCAACTTTTTGTTGTTGTATATTATCTGTCCGTGAGTTATTTTTTGAAATTGCCAAGAGCCAAAATAATACTACAGATAATAATCCTATCATTATTAATTGTACTAGCGTTGCCCCTACATTGACCTTGCTGAAAATCAGCAAAATTATTTTCAACCAATCCAGTCTTGATATTGCCCATATACAAGCTATCGTTACTAAGGTAATTGCTGAAAAAGTTAGTATTTTTCTTAATTTAACTATGGAAATAAGTATAAGCAATCGCTTTATTAATTTAGGCTTTTCACAATGCCAAATTTTAACAGTTTTATCCCAACTTGCACTTACAAGAACAAGACCATTTTGAGCAAAACTAACTGAGCTAATACCACCTGAATGGTCAGTAAAATCTTGAAGTATTTTCCCTTTCTTTAAATCCCAAATCTTAATAGTTTGGTCATCACTTCCACTGGCTAATACTAATCCATCAGGACTAAAACCAATAGTATAAACTTTACTCGAATGTCCAGATAAAGTTAAAGGAAGTTTATTTGTATTGAAATCCCAAATTTTGATAGTTTGGTCATCGCTACCACTAGCCAGAAATAAACCATTAGGACTAAAAGCGACTGCTCGAACATACCCTGAATGACCTGATAAAGTGAGTATTTCTTTTGCAGTAGTTAGATCCCATATTTTAATACTATTATCACAACTACCACTAGCAAGTGTAGAATTATTGGGGCTAAAAGCAACAGATTGAACATAATTAGAATGACCAATTAAAGTACAAATTTCACCTGCTGCTGTTAAGCCTAATTGTTGATAAGCTTCCAGATCCCAAATTTTTATAGTATTATCATCACTTCCACTAGCTAGACTTTTTCCGTCTGTACTAATTGCGATTGTTGTGACTGATTGCGAATGACCAGATAAAGTAAAAATTACTTGTCCAGTTACCAAGTCCCACAATTTTATTGTTTTGTCATCACTTCCACTGAACACCTTTAATCCATCTTGACTGAAAGCAATAGTCCTAACAGATGCGGAATGACCAGATAAAGTAATAACTTCTTTTCCAGTCTCAAGATTCCAAATTTTGATTGTATTATCATCACCACCACTAGCAATAATTGGCTGTGTAGGACTAATAGCAACAGCACGAACTCCTGCTATAAACCAGCCTGAATGTCCAGTTAAAGTCAGTCCGGCTTTCCAGAGCCAATTTTCAGGAGGACATGAATTGGATGGTTTTGCTATTGGAATTTTTTGCATATTTTGGGAAGAAATAAGTTGCTGATAACTCTATAGTTCCCATCACTAAGCGGGCAATAACCATTGTGTTAACAATTTCTGTTAGCCTTTGTAAAATTCTTGCTAGTAGACATGTACATCAAATTTAGTTTTATTTAGCTACTACCCGCAGCAGCTTCACTGGTAGAAAGTTGAGACAATTTAGCCAACGGTAATTCTTCCACCTCTGGCAACTTTTCTAAAACTAAGGGTGTAGACTGGCTGGCACCAGAAAGACGTTTTAACAAATTAGGTCGGGAATCATAAAGAAGGTAAATCAGGCGATCGCCTACTTCCCACTCATAACTTACTGACATTACCTGTAAACTTTCCTCGCATTGGACTAATAGTGGTACTAACACCCCAGCGCGGATTTTTTCCTGGATATGTTCTTGTTGATAAACAAACTCTGTGGCATTGAAAGTCGTAGTTCCTAGCTTGATTCTGCCATCTACTAAATACTGATTCCAAGTTTTAATCGGGAAATCAGCCACAAAAGCTTGATTCACCTTATTATTAGCAGAATTCGGCGTATTGGGATCACGGGGATAAACTGCCAATACACGGGGCGGGCTAAACTCTTCATTAGCCCTTTGTGCCAAAACAAAGTTCACCTCACCATTGTTAGTCATCGCCAGAAAAGTACCCATAGAACCCAAACCCGCCTCCTCTAGTACCTCAGCATCCAGCGCACTACTAGCAATCACCCGCAGATTTTGAGCTTCGGCTTGGGCAAAGTATTCTTTATCAGTGTCAATCAACACCACATTCTCGCCTTTTTCTTGGAAAAATCGGGCAATTAACAAACTCATGGGATTACAACCCACAATCACCGCCCCAGTAGCATCCTTAGAAGTAATGCGAAGTAACTTAGCCACCCAACCCGCAGTTAAGCCTTGACAAACAACAGTCATGATAATAGTCAGAAACACCAAAGCCTTAATCGCATCACCACCATTGACACCCCGTTGAGTCAAGGAAATTGCAAACAAAGAAGCCACAGATGCTGAAACAATTCCTCTGGGTGCAACCCAGCTTAAAAATAATTTCTGTCGCCAAGTTAAGGTACTGTTCCAAGTACAGCAGAGAATGTTAATCGGACGGACTACGAACATTAACACCAATACAGTAAACAAACTGCCCCAACCCAAAGCAAAAACGCTGGCAATAGATAAATCAGCCGCAAGGAGGATAAATAAAACCGAAACACTCAGAATAGTCAATTGGTTTTTGAAACTCTTTAATAGTCTTTCCTCTGGCACCGAAGAGTTAGCAAATACCACTCCAGCAGCGACTGTTGTCATTACTCCCGACTCACTGCGAATAGTTTGCGCCAGAGTAAATAATCCCCACAACACCGCTAAGACCACTAAATTTTTGAGTTCAAAAGACAGGGCATTAGCACGTTTAAAAATCAAGCTGATTAAAAAACCACCCGCCCCACCAATAGCCCCACCCACACCCAAACGCATCAACAGCCCCATAATGGCGTTAACTGGGTCTGCATCGCCATTTAAAATCGTGTCTAGGACAACAAAGGCCAGGATCGCTCCTACAGGGTCAATTAGCACCCCTTCACCTTCTAACAGCGTGGCTACTTGGCGATCAACGTTGATTTGCTTCAGCAACGGTCCAATGACTGTTGGGCCAGTCACAACGACAATTGAAGCATAGAGAAAAGCTATATTCCAGGGAAATTCACCCAACCAATGAGCTGCCATACTACCGCCTATGAGGGTGATTAACGTCCCCAAGGTAACTAGTAATTGCAAACTCACCGAAACTTTGCCTAATTCTCGTAAATCTAACCTCAACCCGCCTTCAAATAAGATAATTGCCGTTGCTAGAGAAACAATTACTTCTAATCCAGAGCCCAGTAAGCGGGGGTGTAACAAACCAACTCCATCACCGCCCAAGAGAATGCCTAACAGCAACAATAGGACAATGCTGGGTAGTTTGAGGTAAGCAGCCATTACCTGAGCGCTAATACCTGCTAAGACTGTGATCACCATCTGTAAGGTGATTTGAAAAGATGCTTCCATGTTGTAGATTTTGAGCGATTGATTTCAAAATCTTTTGTAAAGAACCATAAATATAAACTCTACAGCACACCCATCTTGCCTAGATTGAGAGTTTTTTCCATACTTAGTTTCTTATAGTACCCCTTTTTTTCTTAGTTGGCGAATATATTTTCAAAAAATTGAAGGTAGTTTCTCAATTTCTTAATTAATATTGCAACTGAAATTACTATAGCCGTTGGTTCTTAATTAACAGAGATGTTTTATTTCTATTTCAGAAATGATCTACAATAATTCTTAGAATACACATTATATCTGGCTAAAATATGCATGAAGCCCAACAAAAAAATTTTTTCCTCTACCTGTTGACATCTTCGAGAAAATTCGTTAAGTTATAAAAAGTTTGATTGCCTTGCCCCCATCGTCTAGAGGCCTAGGACACCTCCCTTTCACGGAGGTAACGGGGATTCGAATTCCCCTGGGGGTACTTGCATTCAGGTCAAGGCAAATAACAAAAACGTTGTTAGCCTTGGTGCTGGTATGTAAAAAGTTTAGCTACTGGCTTACGCTTTACAGTCGGCAGCAGCCAGAGTTAAAATCGGGGTCTAAGCAAGTCTAGCTTGTAGAAACAAGAAAGATTGGTTTTATTTCTGTCCTTATGCCCCCATCGTCTAGAGGCCTAGGACACCTCCCTTTCACGGAGGTAACGGGGATTCGAATTCCCCTGGGGGTACTTAAACTCAAGCATAAAAAACTAGGAAGAAGAGAAAATATTTCTCTCCTACCTGATGAATATCTGAATTATGCTAGTTTAGCAGCCACAAAACTCCAAGGTTCGCTGACGGATAGCTAGAAGGTTAACCTGCACATCTTTGTTGAGGCGACGTTCAATAAGAGATATGGGCATGGTGAGCTTGGGCCAAATTTGGATGGTATAACAGAGACTTGTTCCTTGCTGTGTACCGCAGGAGTACGATTCTAAACTCCAGCTACCAGAAAAGCCTTTAAAATCTCCCTCTACCATTTGAAATTTAATCTGATTGGGGAAGATTTCTTCTAAATCGAGAACTACACGGGCGCAAAATTTAAAGTTGAGTAGACTTTGAGATCCTACTTGTTCCAGTCGAATACCACCATTAGGATGCTCTAATCTCCGACTTTTAGATAAATTGGGAATAAAGTCGGCTAAAGCTTCGTAGTCTGTCAATATCCTCCAGACTTTTTCCACTGGTTGAGGAATAAGAATTTTGGCTGTGATTTGTCGTTGTCGTTCGGCGATTTTTTCAACTTCAACTACTACTTCCCCATTAGGGATACTGTCTTCTAGTTCGGGCTCGTCACTAGAAGCCGGTGAGTTAAGTATTGTTTTGTCTTGTTCGGTAGTCACTTTCTGAGTATAGGTTGCTGTCGGCGGAAAATTGAGGCAATGTGAGTATAAAGCTAATTTCGCTCAGGTGGGAGTTTGTGATGGGTGTACTCTCCACAGCGATCGCTCCATTTAAATGCTGTACTAGAGACTTAACTAATGCTAGTCCCAAGCCAGTCCCAGGAATCCAGCGTCCTTTACCCCGACGAAACTTGTCGAAAATATAGGTTGCTTCTTCTTCTGAGATTCCGCGCCCTGTATTAGTGACTTTGATCATAACCTCATTCCCTGCCTGTCCGATACGGTGGGTAACTTGTAAATATATTATGCTGCTATGCTCCGAGTATTTACAAGCATTAGTTAACAATTCTTGCAGAATTCGGTCAAAACTCTCGATCTCAGTCTGTAGGCTCAATAATTGTTTTGGTAAATCTACGGATAGTTTTAATCCTTTCTCCGCTAGTTTCGACTCTATAGAAATAGCTATATCATTAATCTTAGTATTAATACTGATAGTCTCTAATTGTGGAGCTTCTGTATGTGTTTCTAGTTGCTGGAGAGTGAGAATGTCATTAATTAAATTAATTTCTTTGGTGCATTCTGATTCTAGGATATCTAGATATCTAACCTGACGTTCTGGGGCTATACCTGGTAAACGTAAATTCCGAATGGACATGAGCATATTTGTCAACGGATAGCGTAGGCGATCGCTAATGTTGCTAACAAACTCATCTTTAAGTTCATTCAATTCTTGCAATTGCTCAACGTATTGTCTAGTTCTCTCATACAATTTTGCTTGTACTTCCAAACTCCGTTTCAGTTGTTCTGTTCGCTCATCTACTAAAGTTTGTACTTGTCGTAGTGTTTGTGATTGAATAATCACATTACTCACTTGAGCGCAAACCATTTCTACCAAGTTTAATTCTGATGGTTGCCAGTAACGAGTAACTGTCTGTTGGAATCCTATAAAGCCTAAAATTTTACCTTGACTTTCTAGTGGTATCAACAAAGTTGCGGGAAATTTTGTCATAGCAAACAAAGCTGCTGGTTGCAAGTTTTTCTTACTTTCTGTATAATTATTAATAATAACAGGTAGACCAGATTCCGTAAATATACGCTGACACCAACCACATTCTGATAATTTAAAAGATTGCTCTGAAGTCTCAATTTTGCTGCTTGTCTGTTTGGTTTTCGTCCATTCTGCCGCAACTGTAGCTTTAGCTTTAGGAATTTGCTGTTTGGAATTATTTTTATGTAGAGGATCTGTATACTTTAGTAAAATTAGTAGTCCTCGGTCTGCTTCTAAACATTCAGCAGTGGAAGAAATCACTAATTGGAGCATTTGATTTAACTCCAAGTGACTACGGATGAGTATTGTTAATTGCTTAATTAAACTTTGGTGGCGATTACCTTGATTTAAATACTGTTGCTGTGTAGAAATTGTTTGGACTTGAGTGATTTGGGCGAAAGCGATCGCACAGCATGATTCTATAGTTTTTAGTAATTTCCTTTCTGATTCTTTCCAATCATAAGGCTGAAACTTGATCAGATTAATTACTCCATTATTATTTCCACCAAATCTAGTATTAATTGCTAAAACGGATTTAATTGGTAAGGGTAGATATTGACAACCAATTACTAAACTTTTTTGAATAGTAGAAATATCTTCAATTGTTAATGGTTCAGATGCACATTGTACAACTGGTAAATTTGTAATAAATTCTTCCATTGAACAAGTTTCATCTGGATGTGGCAGTCCTACATATTTATCACAACACCAATTAAATGTAGTTGCTTCACTGATGTTATCATCTGTAACTATCACTAAGGAACAACAATCAACTTTTAATGTTACTCCTATTAAATGAGCAATTTCTTGCAGCATTGAAGAAGTTGCTCTACTTTTGGCGATAACTTCGTTAATTTTTTGTACCAATTCATGGGCAGTTTCTTCTTGACACTGCATCAATCTAACCGGATATGATTGGAGTAATTCTAATTGATTAGAATTTGGTGATTGTGGTGGAGATAATAAACGTTTTTTCATTCTTGGTAAGTTTTGGATAATGAACCCATTTTTTCTAGATCCAACCTTTTGGTATCTGTTTTATCTTGAGTTGTCTAAACTATACCCTGACTAAACTTGTACACTTTTTCAGAATTTCTAACTTAGCTTAGTAATAGTAACTATTACCCTGTTTTATCTAGGTGAATTATTTATAATAGATAGTTAATTTCCAGTGATAAGTGTAGGCAGTAAGTTAGGAGCTATATCAATCTAGTTTTTTTCATGTACATTTATCCAACTATTACTATTGATTCAGGATATCCTGTTTGCACAGCTATATAAACCGTAATTTCTCTAGAATTAATACTAAGGTCTCATCAATGGTATCCGAGTTAACACTGGAAAAGCTCAATTCAGGAAATTTTAGATATTTTGCGCTGAAGTACGGATAGTAATTTGTACTCAGTAAACAATCAAATCTTCATTTTTCTCCAGTTGGAGAACCAAGCAAAATTACGGAACTAGACAATAAGCTAACGAAATTATTAATGATTGAGAATTGTCAACTTTTACAAATAGGCAGCAAACAGAGGTAAAAATCATCTACATTAGTGGGTTTATTTTAATTAATAAGTATTAATAATTTTATAATCAAAAGACAATAAGTAGATTAAATAAATAGAATGACCCAGTTACCTGGGGGAGTAACTGGGTTAAAATTAGCGAAAAATGAGATTAACCAGCCAAACTTTCTACGCTTAGAGGTACCATATCGCCATTTTTCGTTAGTCCTAATAACATTGGCTGCTGAGGTTGAATTAACTGGCCTGTAAGTACACAGCGTTCCTCCTGTTGAGCCGTAGCTTCAATGGTGGCTCGAATATCGGCTCGTGAAAATCGTGGTTTCCACTCACCTGATTTTTGCTGTACATAATTCCATAGCACATCTCTAATTAGTGCTTGATATCCTTGAGAGCCAGCAATCTCTTTGAGTTTATCCTTCAGTTCGCGTTCTAGACGGATACTAGTAACTTCCATGTCGGTGGTAGAGGTGCGAGTGATAGTATGCATGATTTTTTTCTCCTTTAGGTCTAGACAAGATAGTAATACAAGTGTAGTATCTTTAAAGGAATGATCAATAGGTGAAATTTTCTGTGAAGTCTATGTACCCCATTTTTATCTCTACTTCTTTATCAGCCACCAGCTCCCCAGCGAGTTGGGAATCTTCTGCTGTGGGAGTGGAGTATTTATTTATGGGTGAAGATGGACAGCATCAACGGCAAAACACAGAGGACAATTATGATTTTGCATATCTCGGCTTTGACATGCTGAATATTAAACCACAAATAAATGTAATAAGCGGGAGGTACGAGCTAAAAAATGCTGTACCAGAATAAGACCAAAAAGTATCAGGTCAAACTTTAACCCCCGCTTCCACCAAGTCAGAAGCGGGGGTTTTTTCATAAGGAGTCAGGCTGTGACGAGTGCAATGCAAGTTTTAGAACAATCTGTGGTGGTGTTTTCGCAAAATTACTTACCACTATGTCGAGTCAATCTTAAGCGAGCGATTGTATTGTTAGTAACAGATAAAGCTGAACCACTGGATTTTGCTCAAGATGGCGGCTGGTTGGTTCACTCACCAAGTTTAGTGTTATCTGTGCCTAAGCATATTCGCTTAAAAATCGCCTCTGCTGAAAGGACGTGGAAAGTTCCACCAGTCAACCGTCGGGAAGTGTTAAGACGAGATCATCACAGTTGTCAATATTGCGGCAGCAACAAACGTTTAACACTGGATCATGTGATTCCCCGTTCTAAAGGCGGGCCTCATACCTGGGATAACGTAGTCACAGCTTGCGAAAGATGTAACTCGAAAAAAGGCGATCGCACACCCACGGAAGCAGGTATGCAACTACGGAAAGTGCCTAAAGCTCCAGTTCACCCGGCTGTTACTTTTGCAGAACAATTCTGGAGCGATGTGCAAGCAAACCTGGAATAACAGGAGAGCATAAGGAATGCTGAAATTAACTTACACAGAAGGAAGTTTTTATTTAGAGCAGCTATCTCAGTCTTTAGAAGAATGGGTAGCGCAAAGAGTGATTTTATCCCTACGCATCGGTCAGCGTTTGTGCTTTGAACCTAGCACGGCTTCCTTTCTGCTGCCTGTTGATGTACCAGGATTAGAAGCATTGAAAATGGAAGTAAAACGCCATGATAGCGAAATAGTGGCCCTGAGTGTTTGTGATGCTGAATATCTAGAAGTAACTTTACAGGGTTCTTGGTTATCAATTGGAGATGATGACGGTGCAGGAGTATTTATTACTGTTATGAGCGATCGCACTGAGTTCTTTTTACATAAACTCTGGCAGGAAGCTCAAAGTTGTGCTTCTGTGATGAGTGAATGAAATTAGCTCCAAGTAAGTATCCTGACGGTCTTTAGTGCCAACAATTCGGGAACTGTGACAAATCTATAACCTTGCTGTTACAGTTCCTTCATAATTTCTGCTCAAACCTGAACGCTTCTTTGGCGGTTTTCTCTCACCCATTAAAACATTTGACTGGTGCAAGAAGGCAGGAGACAGGAGGCAGGAGGTAAGAAGGTTGATCTAACTGATGTTTGATAGGGCTGAAATGGATAGTTATTTTCGCCATACTGCACTAGTATGAAATTCCAGGGCGAATGCTACAGGAAATTACAAACAATCCCCAATGGCCACAAAATCAACCAGCTTTCGCAGTTTCACATCCCCAAAAAATTTTCCACATTATCAGCCTTGAGTCCACTTTTTCTAGAAATTCAACACCCAAAACCCAATTAAAACAAGCCCTTCCAGCAATTTGAAAAAATTTTTCCCAAAACCCTTGACACCTTTGTAGTATTTATGTAGTATATATGTAGTGAGGCGAAAAACAAAGCCTCCAACAAACCAAAAGTCATTGTCATTCTGAAACAAATTCCAAATTCCCAGTTAACCTTCCGAACCTTGAAAACTGAATAGGAAATGGGCAAGTTCACCAAAAATCAGTGCCTCGAAACCAAAAACAACGAGGCATAGATATTTCCAGGGGGTATAGCTCAAATGGTTAGAGCGTAGACGCGAAGCGGCTTGTCGCCAGACATCGCCTGTCGAGCGAAAGGTTGCGGGTTCAAGTCCCGTTACTCCCGTCCAAGTTCCATCAATTGGGACTTTCAATGGTGACATCGCAGCGTAGCTTAACTAGCAAAGCCCCAAGCTCATAACTTGGTATATGCGGGTGCAAATCCCGTCGCTGCCACCATAAGCAGGGATAGTGTAACGGCTAACACGAGGCTCTCCAAAAGCTTGAATCTGGGTTCAAATCCTAGTCCCTGCGTTCTACTGCATAATATCTGACCTAAAGCAGTGGATATTTCAACTTGGTGCCGTAGGCAAACTGGTCAAGCCCCTTGTCTTTCAAGCAAGTGATTGCGGGTTCGAGTCCCGTCGGCACTTTCAACCTGGGTCGGATCACCTATTGGTGCGGGCAACGCTCTGTAAAAGCACCCTTTCTCGGTTGTAGATAAATTCCTACCCGACCCATCATGGAGAGGTGGCTGAGTGGCTAAAAGCGTCCTCCTGCTAAGAGGAAACGGATAGTTAATATTCGTCGCAGGTTCAAATCCTGTCCTCTCCGCCTTTATTTATCCCCCGGTAGCTCAGTTGGTAAGAGCGCTTGACTGAAAATCAAGAGGTCGTCAGTTCAATACTGACCTGGGGGACTGTCATTGCCCCGTAGCTTAATGGCAGAGCAAGCGGCTGTTAACCGCTAAGGCGTAGGTATCCTTCGGTAAGCCACCCTTCGGGTGTCTACGACCCCTACTGGGGCAGTTATTTCTTGCCCTGTGGTGTAATTGGCAACACACCCCACTTTGAATGGGAAGAGTCCTGGTTCAAACCCAGGCAGGGCAGTTAGTTCACCACATTATGCTCCTGTAGCCCAATTGGCAGAGGCTGCTGATTCAAAATCAGTGGGTTGTGAGTTCAAATCTCACCAGGAGTATTAAAACCGAAAACTTGCTCCTGTAGCCCAATTGGCAGAGGCGGCAGACTTAAAATCTGTTCATTGTGTGGGTTCGACTCCCACCAGGAGTATTAACGGGGTGTAGCGCAGATGGTAGCGCGTCTCTTTTGGGAAGAGAAAGTCGCTGCTACTCTTCGGGAAGCCCTCCTTCGGGTGTCTATGATCCCTGACACTCCGATTTTGCCCCTGTGACGTAACTGGTAAACGTGGCCAGCTTAGAACTGGTTTTGATGCAGGTTCGAGTCCTGTCAGGGGTATTTCGCTCCCGTGGCGGAAGGGAAGACGCACTAGACTAAGGATCTAGTTTTATGCAGGTTCAAATCCTGTCGGGAGTATTCAATTTGTCCTTTTGGGGCAAATTGATTTGGTGACAAGCGGGGATGGAGCAAGAGAGGCTTCGAGGTCTCATAAACCTCAGATCGGCAGGTGCAACTGCTATATAAAACCTAGACAAATCTAGACTTTACTTTCTACTTCAACGGGAGCATGGGAGCGGTTATCCCTCCATAGACTTACACGCTGTAGCCCAACGCGATGTTTCTTTGTTTTAGATTCTCAAAAAGACTACCACTATCATTGCTTGGTTTTCGCGTCAGCAATAGTCTTATTCAATACTTAAGATATTGACATTATATAGGAATCCTAAATGATTTGTGAAAAATTTTAAGTATATATAGGGCGGGTATTTTTAGGTTAAATATTCAATAGTGACTATTTATATGGGATGAATATCTTCTTAAGTATATTTCTCATGGGTCTGTAGCTTAATTGGGAAAGCATCTAACTGGCTGTTAGAAAGATATCGGTTCAAATCCGATCAGTATCCACCTAAATTTGGGGTCATAGCTCTAATGGCGAGAGCGCCTGCCTTGCAAGCAGGAGGCTATGGGTTCGAGTCCCATTGGCTCCATTTGGTGTCTGAAGTCAAAGCGGTGAAGACGCTAGTTTGTGAAGCTAGTAATAGCGGGTTCAACTCCCGTCAGACACCCCTCATGGAAGCTGTCCGGCATGGACGAGGAAACCGCCTTGAAAGCGGCTGCGGGTAACACCGTCGAAAGTTCGATTCTTTCAGCTTCCGTTAACGCACCGAAGGCCGAAAAGTGAGGCGCACGGCTGATAACCGTGTTGAAGAAGGGGCGGTACCTTCTCGGTGCATTACCCATTTCCTATTCTGTGGGTGGTTAGCAAAGCGGCGATGTAGTGGACTTTTAATCCACGTTAGAGAGGTTCGACTGCTATATAAAACCTAGATAAATCTAGACTTTTATTTCTTGCTTCATTGGGAGCATGGGAGCAGTTATCCCACCCTTCGGGAAGCAAGCTACAGCAAGCTTTCACGCCTTAGCCAGACGCGATAAATTAATAGCTGCATTCAAATCTCTATCAATAGAATATCCACATTTTTCGCAGTTAAAAACTCTATCAGATAAAGACATTTGTTGTTGATGTCCGCAGCTACTACAAGTTTTTGTAGATGGATACCATCTATCGGCAATTATGATCTCACAGCCAAATTTTTGAGATTTATATTCTAATTGCCTTCTAAATTCATAAAACCCACAATCAGCGATTGTTTGGGCGAGTTTTTCATTTTTGAGCATTCCAGAAATGTTCAAATCTTCTACTACTACCTTGGCGTGGTTTTTGCATAAGTAAGTAGTAATTTTATGAAGATTATCTTTTCTGAGATTAGCTACTTTAGCATGATGTTTAGCTAATTTATTCTTGGCTTTTTGACGATTATTACTTCCTTTTTGTTTTCTAGAAAGTTGGCGAGATAAGCGTTTTAATTTGGACAAGCTTTTTTTGTAATGTTTGGGATTTGGGAATACTACACCAGTGCTAAGGGTAGCTAAAACTTTTACCCCTAAATCTACACCTACTAGCTCATGTTGCTTTTGAGTTGGCTCATGTTGCTGCTCATAACTAAATGAAATAAACCAATCATCAGCTTCCCTAGAAATAGTAATTGCCTTACAAGTTGTATGTGGTAATCCCTCATAGGTATTCACCCATCCAATAGTCGGTAGTTTGATAGATGTACCACCTACATATATAGGTTTACCACTAGCATCAATAGTAAAACTATCATGTTTTCCCTTCTTCTTAAATTTAGGTTTTTCACCTAAACCTTTAAAGTATCTATCAAAAGCTTTACCCAAATTATCAAAGGCATATTGAGTCACTTTCTGACAAATACCAGGTTCTTTAATCCATGAATACTCAAGTTTTACATGGTTATTAAAAAATTTTTTTAGGATGTATTTATTAGGCTTTAATCCATCATTACGTAAACTCAACCAAGCAGCTAAACCCCAATTATAAGTAAATCTGGCAATTCCTGCGTGTTTTGCCATGATTATTTTTTGGTTAGCATTTAGCTTAAGTTTGGTTTTGATAGATAAAAGCATGGTTTGAAGTCAACCTTGTTAAAGCGTTTTCAGGAAATGTTGGGGTAGAATCATAAATTTTAAGTAGAGATATTTAGTCATATTTATAACTCAATTATAAGGTGAAAGAGGCGATCGCCCCACCGAGGTTAAGGGTCAGTATTGGGATGCGATCGCACATAATATAAATAACTCTAAATTGCTTTTACGTCATAATAATCTACTGTTGATATGCTATTAAAAAGCATATATAATACTATTTTCTTTACTGGGTTATAAGCCCAAATCAAAAATATAGGTTCCATTTTTTGATAGCTTGCTTTCGTCATTATATGGAAACCAATCAGGATGAGCATAGTATATTGCTGCTTCAGCTGCTCTACGCATTTCTTTTGTAGAACGTGGCATCAAAGCATACCGGAAGCCACATCTATAACGTCTCACACTTTCGTAATCAGCTAAATGATCTAGTAAGCGACGTTGTAGATTATTAGATTCTCCTACGTAGAAGGGGTAGTATAAACCGTTGTTCGATAAATTGTAAAGCAAATATACTCCTGGTAGTTTTGGCACATTAAGCTTCACTGTAATGCTTCTATATGGCGCATATACAGTATTTACATTTATGGGCTGCCAGAGTAAGGAATAATGGATGAGTTGACGTGAATACATATTTTGTTACTTGTTAATAATGGACAAAAACATAGTAACAAAACTGACAATCAAATGTCAACAACAAAAACTAAAAATATGTTATTTTTATTGACATTGGAATTACTAAGCAATAAGACCTATCATTAACGATGACAATCAACGAACGTACACTCTATCAGCAAATAGGCAGACGGATAAAACAGCGACGTGCTGAAATGGGTATGACCCAAGCTGAGTTAGCAGAAGCAGTGGGGGTACTACGCACCTCAATTACTAATATTGAGGCTGGCCGTCAGAAAGCCCCAATTCATACGCTTTATAAGATATGTATAGTATTAGGGGTAAAAGTAACCGCACTTTTACCAACTGAGGCCGAAGTTACTCATTCGGAATCAGAATCAAGGAAAATAGAAGATGAAATTAAAGATGAACTTCCAAAAACTGCTGAATTTCTCCAGCAGCTAATGGAGGAATAACTAAGGGAGAAGAACTAATGAGCAGGAAAGCAAAACAAGCAGCCAAAAAAATACTAGAAAGCTTTGGTGATAGCTTACCGATTAATCTAGATGCTATTTTAAAAGCCTATAACCTCAGTGTCCGTAAAGAAAAATTAGAAGATAAAACATCAGGAATGTTGGTTATTAAAGATGGTTATGCAATCATTGGTATTAATGCTAACCATCATCCCAATCGCCAAAGGTTTACTATAGCGCATGAACTAGGTCACTTTTTACTACACCAAACTGTATCTAATATTTTCATTGACTCATCACTTGTATTTTTAAGAGATGAGAAAGCATCAGAAGGAACTAAAAGACAGGAAATTGAAGCAAATACTTTTGCAGCAGAATTGTTAATGCCTGAATTGGTACTGATAGAAAAAGCTCATAATCTACCACTTGATGACGATCAAGTTGTAAAAAAATTAGCAGATGAATTTGGTGTTAGTGTTCAAGCTCTGACTATTAGACTAACAAAATTGGGCTTAATTACTGCTTAAATTATAATTTATTATGTAGTATTATATTTCAATACGGTATCATAAATTGTAAAATTTTGCGGTAAAACATTTTATAGCAAATCTTGTTGAATGAGTCTCATATATTATATGACTGATTCAAGCGTAGATAAACCACTACTTAATTCTATCTTCAGATTGATTTTGTTTTGCAAAAATTACCAAAATAACTTATAACTTCCGTCTCTAGAGTGATTAAAAAGCATATCCTTTCTAGATAAAAAATAGTAGGTAAACATCTGGAAAAATATCATCATAATCAAAAATCAAAATCTTGTTTGAGTTGTTAATTGATTAATAGTTTTTACAAGAACTGGGCAGTTTTTATAAATAGATTTTTGGGTTAATACCGAAAATGGTTTCTAAAAATAAGCTTAGATAATGCTGATGACTAGGTTAATTAGTTATCAGTTCATTTTTCAGTTATTGCGCTTGTGATTGAGGAATTGCTAATGAAATTTATTTCTTTGCCAGTATCTACTTTGTTACATCACCTACGATATTTTATGGTGATGTTCATTTGTGCTGTAATCTTTTGCTTTAATACCTTACCTGCTGCGGCGATAACTAGCTATCAAAGTGAACCAACAGAAGGGACAACACAATTACTAGAAACTCAGCGCAAAACTGATGAAGCGGCTAAAGCACCTCCTTTAACATTAAGAGAAGCGCAAGAAAAAACTAGAGGAGGATTGAATGAAGTTCAGGGTACTGCTGATATTGAAAAAATGAAACGTCCTGAAAATTCTCAAACGGCCACTTCCGTAGAACAGGAAGTAAAAGGGTTTTTAGAAAAAATGACAGGGAATAAATAATTTCTAGGATTTTAGTGGTTTTAATTAAGGGTCAAGGTTAGGAGATAATCTTTTACTAAATTTTCTCTTCATCAATTGACCCTAATTTCTATGTCAATTTAGATTTTATCGGATTTTTAAATAAAGCTAAGTCTCTATCTGAAGATATAAATATGATAAGTTGTCTTGAGAATAAAGTATATTGTTTATGTTTCTTTTGATTGATGTGAAATATATAAAAAATTTGGGAACTTAGATATTAAATGAAATTGGAAGAATGAAATTATGCCTACAATTAATATTGGTTTAACAGAAGAACAACGCCAAGGTGTAATAAATTTGTTGAATCAAGATTTATCAGATTCTTATGTCTTGTTAGTGAAAACTAAAAAATATCATTGGGATGTGGTGGGTCCTCAGTTCCGTAGTTTACATGAACTTTGGGAAGAACAATATGAGGAGCTAACAGAAAATATTGATAACATAGCGGAACGAGTGCGGACTTTAGGTGGTTATCCAGTTGGCACAATGGAGGGTTTTCTAAATTTAACTACCCTCAATGAACATAGTGGGGATATTCCTACAGCTACGGGAATGGTATGTCAATTAATAGAAGATCATGAGCAAATTGTTCGTAATTTGAGAGAACACGTCGATCGCTGTACTGATGAGTTTCATGATCAGGGAACTGCTGATTTTCTGACTGAACTGATGGAAGAACACGAAGAAATGGCTTGGATGTTGCGCTCATTTGTTGAGGGAGAGGAACTACAACCAGATAGAACAAAACCTCAAATAGAAGAAGGTAAAACTCCTGTTGGTGTGTGATTGGGGGTTGTGAATATTGTTCAGTCTGTACAAGGAGTAGTTAAGTGACAGAAGTATATCAAGCAGAACGTACTATTTCAGCCTTATTTAAGGAGCAAAAGCAGGTTGATGAAGTAATTCATCGGTTACTAGATAGAGGTGTTCCCAGAGATCATATTTCTGTGATGGGACGGAATTTCCAGTCACAAACAAGGATTGCTGGTTTTATTAGTAAGCGGGATGTAATTCTGGGAGGGTTGAGAACTGGAGCGATTTTCGGTTCTTTATTTGGTTCTTTCTTGAGTTTGCTGACAGGTGTAGGAGTGTTGTTTATTCCCTTTGTGGGTCAAATTGTAGCTGCTGGTCCGATTGGGGCTGTGTTGTTAGGGGCTGCAAGTGGAGCGATCGCTGGTAGTGCTGGTGCTGGGTTAGTATCAGTGTTTACGGCTTTAGGTATGCCGGAAGATAAAGCTACTATCTATCAAACTCGCTTACAGGCGGGTGAGTTTATTTTAATGACGGAAGTACCAAGCGATCGCACTGGTGAATTTCGATTGTTATTAGAAAGTGCTGGTGGCGAAGAAATTCACACGATTGATCAAACTTTTGCTCATCCTTGTCCTGGCCCTTGTAATAGTATAGAGGATTTATCCCCAGAAGTTCGCTCTCATCTTTCCCCGGAAGCTCAAGGTACATTTATTGAGCAATATAATTCTACTTTCAATCAGACAAACGATGAATTCACATCTGAACAATCAGCATGGAATACCGTGCGTCAGCAATTTGACGAAGATGAAAATGGAGTCTATTCCAGATCTAAGGTAGGCGTATAGTTTTTGAGATGTCTACAATTAAATATTTAACTAAATTATGGGTAAAGAGTTTAAACTCTCTACCCTTTAATTACATTTTCCAACAATTGAAAATAGAATGATTAAAAATTAAATTATTGCATCTATCATAAGTTAGTTTATTTCCATAAATTAAAACTGTAGGATTTTAACTGTGAGAAGCAAGGGCAAGTTCAAATGTAAAGTAAATAAATCTTTAAACTTTTGAACTTAACTTTGCAACTTCAAAGAATTAGAGCAGGTGCATCTTACTATTTTAGGGTGAATCTTAGTTTGCTATACCATACTCCACTTGTTAAATAGACAGTGGAGCATTTATTTTAATAGTTCAAGAAAGCAAATTAATTTTGAGTATCCCCTTTAATAACTGGTACGTCCCGTAAATAGTCCCCACAAAAAAATAGCAATTATTGAGCCAATAATGGCCACAATAATACCTGGAATACTCAAAGAAGCAGCAGTTAATTGTAATCTTCCTGTTTCTAACAATGTCACTAAAGTACCACCAATTATCGCCCCAACTATTCCCAAAATCATTGCTCCTAAAATTCCACCACCCTGCCGGCCAGGATAAATAGCTTTAGCAATTGCTCCGGCAATTAAACCTAAAATTATCCAAGCAATAATATTCATGATTAAACTCAGCAAAAAACTTACCATTAGATTAGTAATTGTTCTTGTTGATTCACTCTATCATTAGAAATAGTTAAAGGTAATTTTTCTTAATCACTATATTGTTTTTCATCAAACTTGTTTTAAATATTCTGGTGGAACATGATCTACTAACCAAACTTCATTATCAGAACAGTAAAAAATATAACCAGCCTTATGCATCGCTAGTGCATCTACAACAAAAACAACAGGTTTACCATGTCTAGCTCCAACAATTTTAGCTGTATTCATATCTAATGATAAATGTACATGATGACGTGACATTTTACATAAACCATTTTGTAGGATTGATTCTACAGATGTATGTCCCGTACCATGATAAAGTATATCTGGAGGAGTAACAGGTTCTAACTGTAAATCAATTTCTACACTATGTCCTTGATTAGCCCGAATCAGAGTTCCTGTAGCATCAAAAGAAAAACGTTTTTTCTCATTAGTGTCTACTACAATTTGTAACTCTTGACGAGTAATCGCAAATTTATTTTTAAAACAAGCCGTTAATAAATCTTCAACTGCAACCCAACCACCAGGAGCAAGTTGAAGGCCAATTTCTTCTGGTGTGTGACGTAAATATTTACTCAGGTATTTACTAATTTTAACTATGCGGGAACTGCTCATATTTGTTAAATGGGTGTAAACTTGGTAAAAAATTTATTGAAAAATAGCAAGAACTTGTTTGATTATCAAGCCTAACGCTAACACAATCATAATAATTAATGTTACTTTACCGCCAAATATTAGTGAATGATACTGGTGATCTTCTTGCGCTTGTTGTTGACGTTGTTTCCAACTCATCAACGCTGGAATAATTCCACCCAAAACAGAAACACTAAACGTTCCTGTATAATCCAAAGCAGTAATAAAGAGGCTAGGATTAATTGTTCCTAAACTCATAGGGGGAAAAAGTACCAAAGAATAGAGGGGAAAGCGAGAAAGTGGATTTTTGGTAATTTGACCAATATCTTTAAAGAAATCAAGTAACCCGTAAACAAAACCAATAAATGATGTAATAATCGCGAATTCAGAGAAAATAGATATTAATATACCTAAATATTCCCCCGCATTACCTGAGCGCAAAATTGCTAATGGATCAAAAACAGTCTTAGTTGTTGAATTATCAGGAAATAAATCAGGAGTAATGCTGCCTAAAATTACAGCATTCCAAGCCATAAACATTAAGAGAGGAATCAAAGAACCGATAATAATAGATTGACGAATTTTTCGCGCATCTCCTTCTAATTGTGTAACTACAACTGGTACGACATTATGGTAAAAAAGGGCTACACACATTACAGAAATAGCACTACCAAGAGCATTCCAATTCTGAAATATAAATTGACTAGTTTTTACTTGCCCTATTCCTAATAATAGTAGTCCTAAGAAGGAAGATATAACAATAAATACAAAGGCACTATTTAATTTTTGGACAAATTTTTCTCGTCCTAAATACATTATTCCGCCAAAAACTAGGGTGAAGGTTGTTGTACCTACCCAATTAGGTAGAATTTGGGAATTACCGGAAATTTTAGCGAGTGAAGATATTAAAATATCTCCGCCTTCTGTAATGTATGCAACTAATAGAGCGTAGTGCATAAATAAATATGCACCACCGGCGATTCTTGCTCCTAATTGTCCTAAATTTTTTTCTACAATTGCTAGAAAACCGATACTTGAAGTTCCTTCTAAACGCATAGCATTTAAGGTAACTTCAGCAATTATTAACCCTGAAAACAAGGTGTATAGCCAAACTACAATTAATAGGGCTGTAGATGGTAAAACACCAGATGGTAAAGTGACTGTTGGTAAAGCGAGAATACCTGCTCCAATGGTAGTTCCTGCAATTAGAGCAGTGCTACTTAATACACTTCCTGGTTGATGACTCAGTTTTTCATGATTTAATTCCAAGCGTGAAAATAAGCGAGTGAATTGCTCTTGACCTGATTTAAGAACGGTGTTCATACAATTGTTATCTAATTTACGTCTGAGTTTAGACGCAATATTCTTTATTAATTCTAACAAATTCCCTAAATTAGTGCTAATTCCAGCAAAATGGGGAGTTTTGGAGTAATTTTTACTGTACTAGAGCTAATAATTATAGATTGCCGAACTTAATCTAGGCTTCTATTATCCAGAAAAGAGACTTTTTCATTTTGTAATGACTAAACTTTATTTAACTAAATAATCATGAAGTTTTTCTAGTAAGGTGTTAATATAGCAATCCGAAACCATCTGTGAGAAAACACAGATAAACAAAACCCTCGATTTACAAGCATTCTAGCCGTTTTTCATTCTCACATATCATTTAGGACTGCTATAGTTTTTTCTTGAATATTATGAGGTGGATTCCACAGAATCCACACATAACTAATATGTCCATCTATTTTTAAATTTATCTCTTGTTGAAGCCAGCCTAAAAACACGACCAATGTTTTATCAATTATCTCATTAGGAAAACGTTTATATTGGGTTTGATAATGATCAATAAAACTAAAGACTGGTTCTATTTCTATATCGTGGGCTTTAATTCCTGTTTCTTCTTCTAGTTCCCGCAAAGCACAGGTTAATTCATCCTCTCTTTGTTCTATATGGCCTTTGGGTAAATCATAGCGTTCAGGATAACGCAATAATAAAAAGCTTTTTTGTGGATGTGATGGCGTGCGCCTCCAGGAAAAAAACTTATCTGTAGCGTCCTTTGGGGAAACTTCCACCGTAGATGCTCACATAACTAACACTCCACAAGATTTAAGTTTTCGTATAATTAAACAAATCGCTGGCTAAATTCACACATTAAATCTACTCTTCCTTTTCTTAACATGGCAGGATCTAATCTTTCTGTAGTATTACAAGTCATCAATACTACTAAACGCTGTTGTATTTGTATTCCTGATTCATCAATAACACTTTGATATAAAGTACCATCTAGCAAAGCTAAAATATGCTCAGTTTTATTGTTATATTGAGCTACTTCCGAAGCCCGATCTTGAGCTAAATTATCGGCTTCGTTGATAATAATGCAAATTCTTTCTAAATAAGTTGGAGGAACAAAATTAGTAATAGCATCATGATCTAAAATAAACACTACATAACCTAGAGGTACGAGAATTTCTTTTGCTACTGCTTGAGTCCATGCTGTTTTTCCAGTACCGGGTTCTCCATGTACTACAACTGCTAATTGATGTTGATTGAGAATTAATTGTTGTACAGAATCTGTAAATTCTTGAATATTTCTAGGAAATGAACGAGTCGGAAATTGACTATGTATTTTACCTACGCGACTTTGATAACCACTAAGCATTACTGCTAAATCATAAGTGGCTTTACTAATCAATGGAGCTAGGTTTTTTGCCATTAAAGTATACTGTCTTCGACCCCGTTCATAAGAGTCAATCTGTAACCAAACATCATGTTTATGCCAATAACCATAAACAGTATTAATTACATCTAATCTTTCCCAACTCACAAATTTTTCAACTGGAAAATAAAAGTCCCTCTCTGAGTAATATTGAGTAATCATGTCAGGACAACCCAATAATTTTAAAACTCGTAAAACGGTTATTTCTTGCAACAAATTTAAAACATAATCAATGGGAATACTATTACGACTCACTAATTGAACAATGGGTGTTTCTGTGCTTAAAACATCTTTATAACGATGATCTGGTGTAATAGGTTCTGGTGTAATATAGTTCCAGTATGCTTGAAATTCACCACGAGTATAGTCTGAAGCTACATTTAATAAATTCGCCCACCAAGCATAATCTTTTCTGGATACAGCATCAGCATAATAACTAGCTAAATTAATAGTTTTTTGGGCTAATTCTTGTGTGTCATGAAAGCAAATTTGCCAGAAATGTTCCCAATCAAAATCTCTATGAAATGGTCGCCAACCACTAGAAAGTAAGCTTTGACGTTTGTTATTTGCAGAATTATTATCGTTGTTGCGGAAATAATCAAAACTCATATTTTTAATTTTGTAGGCTAACTAAACTATTATTTGTTAATACAGAGGTTTGTGTAAAACTATCTTTTTACTATAAACCACTTGCGTAAAACTTGCCAGAGGAAAAGCATATTTTATTCAAAAAATCCTTGTTGCTACTTATAGACTAATTTTTGAATTTCTAGCACTTTTCTTGTTGATTACTCAATTTTGTTACATAACTTTACAATATTAATGTTAATAGTGTGAATAAATTAATTAAAATTAAGGTTATGTATATATCAAAATTACATTGTAATACATTGCGTATAGATTGTCAAGGCTTTTACTTGAAATCCCTCTAGTTCAAAGGTTTATTAAATATTTCTTAGCTAAATAGTAGAGTGTTTATAAATGTTTTTGATATTAGTGAAAACTTATGAAGTTATATCTAAAGACTTATGAGAAGTTTTTATAAGTTTCAGATATGAAAAAAAGTTATGTTTAGACATAACATAACTTTTTTTGATTTTCAAAGCAATTTAGGGTTGGTAGAGTTTACCGAACTAAATAAATAAAGTTTACCTTACTTAATTTTATATTGTTTTCTAGTTCGGCTATTAGGACTTATTGAGTGATAAAAACCGAATTTACTTACTTTTGATTTGTTCATAAGATAAATATCAAAGAAAGGAAATAAATCCTGAATCTGATTAAACATTTAGTCAAACAAGGAAGATTCAATATGTTATTACGTTACAATCCCTGGCAAGAATTAAATGCGTTACAACGCCAATTTGACCGTTTATTTGAGGATGCTACTGTGCCATTTACATTACTGGAAAAAGATTTGGTAAGAGTACCTGCGGCTGAATTACAAGTAACTGATACAACAATTATTTTAAAAGTTGAATTACCTGGAATTGAAGCAAAAAATTTAGATATTCAAGTAACTGAAAATTCAGTTTCTATTAGTGGTGAGCGTAAATCTGAAACTAAAACTGAGGTAAAAGGATTTACTAAGAGTGAGTTTTACTATGGTAAGTTTCACCGTGTAATTCCTTTACCTACCGAGGTAGATAATACTAAGGTTACAGCAGAATACAAAGACGGAATCTTGCACTTAGCTCTACCAAAAACTGAGCGAGAAAAACATAAGATTGTTAAGGTAAGTTTGGAAAAAGCCACAGCCTAAATTAGGCTATAAATTAGTTGATATTCTGAGCTAATTGAAAATTAGTGTGTTTCTGGTTTGCTGTGATTTGAGCCTAGTTACTAAAACAGTAGCTAGGCTGATTTTTTATATTTACAGATAAAATTATGAAAAAATATTTAGTTTAGTGAGAATGATAAATTTGCTTGTATTTGATCCTCACTAACTGAGATGAAGAGGCGATCGCCTCTTTATTTATCCTAAAGTCTGAGGCATTTTCGCTTGATTACGTCTACCTGAACCACGATGAGCCATAAATTTATCAAAAATAAAACTTGTGTCAGTATGTCGAGTTCTAGTGTGAATCAATTCCCCATTTGCTGGAGTTAAGCAATAGCATCTCATGAGAATATTATTTGCTTTTGTTAATATAGAGTATAGTTTCTTAATAGCAGGCTGGCAAAAAGATAGAATTCTATATATTGCCAAATTAGCCATATTTTGATGTTCATTTATATCTGGCGACAGATGTAAGTTCAACTCTTGTGATATCATGATTATCGTTACTTGTTATCTTCAGGTTCAGGAAAAATTGAGATTACAGTAAAATATCTCAATTTACTAGATTTTGGTGATTTAAAGAATTCAAATTTGTGGCTAATTAATATTAGCTTAATCAAATTTCAGTTAACTCAAAAATGACCCTTGACCGTGATCAAGGAGCTAATAGCCATGACAGAAATAATTTGGTTTTTGGTTTTGGCTTTTTTCTGGCTAATTGGCTTATCCTTATTAGCAGAAGTATGGTTTTATGAGGAAGAGCAAGAATTATAACTCAACATTTTGTTTTGTCAATACCACCTCTAACCCCTTGTACCTCTCTCCCCTTCAACCTTAGCTAATTAAGAAAAGCAGTTAGCTGTAAGGTTAATATCTTGAGGATTGTTACTATATTATTCCTAAATTTTCAATGATGTCAGGAATAAGTCTATAAATTGCTTATACTAAAACTCTTGGTAGTTATTTTGTCAGCATTCAACTAAGGGAGAGCTTTTGTATATAAATTATTAGTTTGTCAGTAGTTGTACAAAATTAAATTCCTATGTGGAAATAGGGAACACTTCGACTACACTCAGTGCGGTGCAAAAAAAGAATTTATGTAATTTATTTTGCCTGATCACTTATCAAAATTTGTTTGCTAAACTCACTTCTACAGTAATTAAAAAAATTACGAGTCATTCAAAATGGATATTATTTGTATTGTTGTTGTTTACAATATTAGAGAATTTAGTTAAATAATAGATTTGTTTTCATTATACATTAATACTACATAAACACTACGGATATGTCAAGAGGGTAATAAAAAATTTTTTCCTACTTTAATTGAGGTTCTATCGTTAAATATATTGTAAAATCAGTCTACAGTAATTTCGCTGAATAATAAAGAAATTTTTAAACTTGAGTTGAGCATTAAAGGTTATAGTCCAGAGAGAAATAGATGATATTTCACGAGAATTGCTGATTTGTTCCTATCTGTTCTAGATTTATCTTGAATAAGATATGTCTAGTTCAGCTAAACGCTTCATAACTTTGCTTGACAGATGAATATTAAATGATTAATCTAACAATATATCAACCATACAAGTTCCCAGGCATTATTTCATACATACATAGAGTTTTCATATTGGTTGGATGTAGTCTTAATTTCATGCTCAAAGATAAAAAATGAGGATATTACTATAAGCAACTATTGAATTTTGATATATAAAGTTATTGTAAATTTATTGAGAGAATTTTTAGTAATTTTGCATATAATCAAAAGGTGTTTGCTACCGTTATTTATTTTAAGATTTTCTTTCCTAAGTTTAAGTAGTAAAGAGGATCAATCGGATGCAAGTGCAAGACAGTCAAATTTTAAATGAGTATTTTCTAGTAATTTCGGGTATATCTTGTCTATTTTGCTGAAAAATGGCAAAAAATCCCCTGTTTAATATTTTGCAAAAGAGATGTATTTAGCACATTCATTCATGAGTGATGAAAAGCAGGAAAGCTCTCAGCCACCGTTAGTTTTGGTAGTTGAAGATCATGAAGATAGTTTACTGTTAATTAGTTATGTGCTGGAGTCATTTGGCTGTGGGTTTATTTGCCAAAAAGACAGTTCAGCCACCCTCACAGTAGCTAAGGAGTATCAGCCAGATTTGATTATGCTGGATATCGTTTTACCGGGTATGAATGGTTTAGAAATGGTGCGCTATTTAAAGCAAGAACCAACTACTTGTCAAATTCCAGTAGTTGCTGTTACAGCTTTAGCTAGTGAGGAGGATCAGCAATACATTCTCGGTGCTGGCTTTGATGAATACATTGGTAAACCCTATATGATTGAGGATTTAGAGGCTATCATTTACCGATTATTAAACAAAAAGTTAGCTTCTCCTTCGGCTTTTGAAGTTTGCCAAGAATAAACAGTTAAAAATGCCAGATTTTAATTGAAAAAAGGGGATTAATTTTGAGGACTGAAGTTATATTCACATATTTTTTGGTAGCCGGACTGTAAAAATACTACCTTTACCTAATTCAGAGGTTAGTTGGATTTTACCACCATGTGCTTCTAAGATCCGACGACAAAGATGTAGTCCTAAGCCACTGCCGGATCTTTTGTTTTTTCCCTGACGAAATCGCTCAAAAATTGAGTTTTGGTCTTCTGGTGCAACACCATAACCTGTATCTTCAACTTCAATTACTATTTCTGCTTTTTCATTAGCAGAAGATGAAGTTTCAAAAATTCGTATTTCTATACCACCTGTATCTGTAAATTTGATAGCGTTACCAACCAAATTATTAACAACGCTTCTTAGTTCTAGCGGATCACCAAGAACAACTCCACCATGCTCATTTAGTTGATGGGTATTTAGTTTGATGGTTAAATGTTTTTCTTCAGCTAAGGGTATAAGTTCACTAATTACTTCTTCTGCGATTTGTTTTAGGTTGCACTGTTCTAAATTTAAGGTTTTCTTGCCTGCTTCAAAGCGATAAACTTCTAAGAGGGTATTAACCATTTGCATGAGGTTTTGATTGCTGCGAATCATGACAGCGATCGCTTGTTTCATTTCTGGGGAAATTTTACAAAATGTTTCTTGTTGAAACAGCATTAGCATTCGATCAGCTGCTACTAGGGGGGTACGTAAATCATGGGTGAGACGAGATACAAAATCTTCCCGTTGTCGAACCATTTTTTGCTGTTCATCAACACTGTGCTTGAGTCGCAGGAGCGATCGCACTCTAGCTAGTAATTCATCTGTATCAAATGGTTTGCGAATAAAATCATCGGCTCCAGCATCTAAACCTTCAACAACACTAGATTCATGAAATGCCGTAATCAATAAAATCGGAATATAACCCAGTTCAGAATTATTGCGAATTCGTCGAGTTACCTCATAACCATCTATTCCTGGCATCATCACATCTAATAAAATTAGATCCGGAGGAGATTGTTCAATCTTTTGTAAAGCTGTTAAACCATCAGTTACCAAGTCAATTTCATAGCCTTCACTTTCTAAAATTGTTTGTACCAAAATCAAATTATCTCTGGTATCATCTACGGCGAGGATACGGTCAATTTTATCACTTTCAACAACAGACATATTAATCAACTGCTTTTGATATTAATTTCTACTTTTACATAGTAGTTCTCAATAATTTGTGAGCAAATTTGTGTTTATTTCTGCCCATCTTAGTAAGTTTACTAATTAAAGAGGACTGCTATAGTTTAAGATGGGGATAACCCATATACGCTTTACTACTTTGGGACGGAGATGAAGGGAGATTTTGAGCAGAGTAAAAAATTCCATCTCCATCTAAACTTAAACTTGGACTATCTACTACACTAGATGTTACACTAACTTGACGTGGTAATTCAATTTTAAAGATTGAACCTATACCCAGTTGACTTTCCAGGAAGATTTTTCCTCCCATCATTCGCACCAGTGCATCAACAATTGCTAACCCTAAACCTGTACCGGGATAATTACGAGTTATCCCTTGATCAACTTGTCGGAATGCTTCAAAAATATTTTTAAAATCTTTAGGAGCAATCCCGATTCCGGTATCTTTGACAGTAATCGTGATCCGATTTGTGGCTATTTCTTTTATTTCCAATCCAATACTTCCTGATTCTGTAAATTTAACCGCATTTGAGAGTAAATTAATTAAAATTTGACGAACTCTTGCTGGATCATTAAAGGCTAAACTGTTTTGTAAATCTGTTTGCACTATCAATGATAACTTTTTTGATTCTGCTAAAGAACGTATTTCTGCTACTGTATTATGTACAACTTTTGTTAAATCAAAAACTTCTGGTTTTAACTCTAGTTTTCCGGCTTCAAGTCTAGAAAAGTCTAGGACTTCATTTAGTAGCATTAGTAAATGTTTGCCATTGTTGAGGATACGTTCTACCATATCCATTTGCTGGCGTGTGAGATGTCCAAATTTTGGACGAAGTAATATTTGAGAAAAGCCAATTATGGCATTCATGGGAGTTCGCAATTCGTGAGATATTGTTGCTAAAAACTGGGATTTGAGTCGCGAAGCTTCCAGGAGTTTGAGATTTTGTAATTGAATTTGTTGTCTTTGTTTCTCTAGCTCTTGGTTTTTACGAATTAATTGCTCATGACTTTCTCTTAATTTTTGATTAGCTAAAGCAGCTTGCAATTCTGCTTGGTATAGACGCATGGCATTTCGTAAAATATGAGCCAAATTTTCCGAAGAAATTTTAGATTTAGCAAGATAGTCTGTTGCACCTGCTTTCATCAACTCGACAGCTATTTTTTCATCTCCTTGAGTAGTCAAAACAACTAAAGGAACTTTAATTTCTGTAGAGCGTAGTTTGTGAATTAAAGTTAAACCATCTTGGTCTGGTAAGCGACAGTCTAGAAAAACACAGTCATATTTAGTACGTTTGAGGGCAGAGATTGCCTTACTACCATCACTTACTTCGTACAATTCCATACAAATCCCTGCTGTTTTCAGGGCTAGACGTACTGCCATGCGGTCTACTTCATCATCATCTACAACCAAAATTTTCAGCGTCTCTTCCATCGGTTTTTATATTCGCTGTCAACTACAGGTTGATGTACAGCATTTCTACAATCAAACTATCCTAATAAAAAGTTTGCTATGTTTGGACAGCCCATATTTAGAATTTAAGTCACTGTCCTATTGATTAATTACATTAAATTTATCATCCTCCATTAATTACGATGTTAATTATTTTTGCTCTCATTGGCTGTGGTTGTTTTGTGTTTTTGTTTCTAAATCCAGTTAAGTGAGAATTATTTGGAACTCTTGACTAATAGATGAAAACTGAACCTAGAACATAATTCACTATCAAACAAATACCAATGATTTTCTTGAGCATTTTAATGATCTGACAAAAAGTAAAATCTCTATACTTTATCCATCTCAATACAATTGTAAATGAGCGATTGTTTACCCGTCCTCACCCATTAGTGAGAGTTGCATATAAACATTGTGTACCAGAAGCCTGAGCAGTTTTACTCACTAGAGCCTTCCCAATTGCTAAATGATAATTCCCGGATCGAAAGGCATTTACAAGATTTAGAACTATATCTACAGATAGGAAAATGAACGATATAATTATTTATTATGTATTTATTTTTATCCTCATCTTTAGATATGGTATTTCCCTGAGCTACTGAATCAAATTATGAGTAATACAGTTTATTGATTAACACAGAAAGATTCTGTAGTGTAATTTACTTAATATTCATGCCTCTTTTAGTAATTTGTACTAGGTAAGTTAATTCTGGGAAAACTTATATACTGGGGGAATAAGGTAAATCCTGCTATAAGCAATCTGAATGATTAAGTTTATATTTTCATAGCTGTAGTATTTTAACTTTACCATACTTAAATATTAATACAACTTAATTTTAGCTTTTTGTTTTGGAACTTGACTATGCCTAATGGTGTGAAAATGAGATGATGCTGGACAATCTATAGCAGTTTTGTTTGATTTGTGAGATTCTCTATGGAAGACGAGCTAAATGGTATGGATTCTTGTTTTTCTCACTGTTCATTTATAATTGCTATATATTACCCACTAGTAATTCATCTGGTTGATTAGTTACTCTCTGCTAATTTGCAATTTAGTCAAGTTTTTTTACATTAATTTGTGTTCCAATATCTTGCATTTTGATAGGATGAAAACAGGTTGAGTTAATCGGTTTCGGTGTTGGATAGGGTGAATGGTAGAGGCAAGAATCACTTGTGCAAGGAGGCAGGATGCAGGAGGCAGGAGGTAAGAAGGTTGATTTAACAGGTGCTATATCCTTATTGAACTGGATACTTATTTCCGCCATGCTGCACTAGTACAACTTATGTGTGGAAACAACCATATTGGTTGCGACTAGGATCAGGAGACATGAGAAAAGCTTTTATAAGTTTTTGAACCTTTTTAAACTAGATAGTTATTCCTGTCCTGCTGTACTAGGTTCTCTAACTAGTGCAAGGAGGCAGGAGGCAGGAGGCAGGAGGTAAGACGGTTGATTTAACTGGCGTTTGAGCATTATTTCATTGGATAGTTATTTTCGCCAAGCTGCACTAGTTTATTCACGATCGCTCTTACCCATTTTAATACAATACTATTTGGCTACTAACTTGCTAGATATAACATTACTATTGGTTAGGTGGCCATGAGAGCGATCGCTATTGTCTGTCAACCTCTATCTATATTAGCTTGTCTATTTTTGACACCTTTGTTAAAAGTTGGAAAATCAAGTTAAGAATTAATCTTGATTATCATGCCTAATACAGAGAATAAGAGAGGTTTTGAAGAATTTACCACTCGACTCCATAATTTCTTTTTTTTTGGAGAAAATAGCCATATATCTCTGGCTAGATTTTTACCTCTATCCAAATATAAAAAATGGCCAATTTAATATTTCTATCGGAGGATGCTTTCCAATCATTAGATCATCTATCTTTGGTGAGGGGATGTTAGAACCAACATTAAGAAAAAGGTATTGACTGCATAGAAGCAATTAGATATTAGCGGGTGTAAAGGTGTAAAAATGAGTGAGATTAGCATTATCTTAATAGAAGATCATGATTTAACACGTATGGGATTAAAGGCTGCATTACAATCCCATAGTAACTTAAGAGTGATTGGTGAAGCAGCAAATGCCACTCAAGGTCTAAAACTGTTAGAAAGCAGTAAACCAGATGTGGCAGTGGTTGATATCGGCTTGCCTGATATGGATGGGATTGAATTGACTCGCAAGTTTAAGCGTCATCAGGCTGAAACTGGACAATCAAGCACTAAAATTTTGATCCTGACAATGGATCACACAGAGGATGCTGTTTTGGCAGCTTTTGCGGCGGGTGCGGATTCATATTACATGAAGGAAACCAGTATTAATAAGTTGACTGAGGCTATTCAAGCAACTTATGGCGGTAACTCTTGGATTGATCCAGCGATCGCTAGTGTGGTTTTACGGAAAATGCGTCAAGGTTTACCAGGAGATAGCCAAGCCGCCGATAAACCAAAAACTGTCAAAATTGAAGCTCTGGCTACAGAATATGAACAAGTCCTGGAAACTTATCCTTTAACTCAAAGAGAGTTGGAAATTCTGGAATTAATTGTGGCAGGTTGTAGTAACGGCCAAATTGCTGAAAAACTCTATATTACAGTGGGAACTGTTAAAACCCATGTGCGTAATATTTTAAATAAATTATGTGCCGATGACCGTACTCAAGCAGCAGTTAGAGCTTTACGTTCAGGCTTAGTGGCTTAATCTTTGGAGTAAACATTCAGCAATGCGTTTTGCTGCCCCTGGTTTACCCATCCGTTTCAGGCCATTTTCCGCAATTATTTGTAACCAATCAGGATTTGTGAGTAAGGACTGTACTACTTGAGAGACTGTTGCAGGTTGATCAAGCAAAATTAGAGAAGCACCTAATAAGCGACTTTGTGCTTCCGCAAAAGCTGGATTATATTGGGGCCCTTGGCCGGGAATGGCGATCGCTGGTTTTCCCAACCCAATAAATTGTTCTGTGGCTGTTCCGGCCATGGCGATCGCTATATCTCCTAAATGCAAACAATCATTATAAGCATTTTGGGAAAGAATAATATAAGCATTTTTTTGTTTAAATGTCAAGCATCCTGGGTCGGAAATTTGCACAGGAGTTTCATTAGTTGGTCGCCAGCCTTGTATTTGCAGGGTTTGTGCCAGGTTTTCAATGTCAAGACCAGGAGCGATCGCTCCTAAAAATACCATAGTTCCTGCCGCTTGAAAAATCGAATTTGGTAAGCGGAAGCTGGCTAGTAAAGCAGAAACAGCTATGAGAATTATTTCCCAATTATTGTATGCCTCCGGGGAACGAGAACCAGGTAATAAAGTAATAATAAAAGGGCGGATGACTTCTGCTTCAGATGCTTTTTGATGATAAAATTTGGTAGTATTAAAACTCGGTTCTAAACCATCCATCATCGGATTACCTAAATCAAAAGCGGGAATAGTCCACTTCGTTAAAATTTTTGCTGTTAGCGTATCTCTAGGAAAAATAGCCCGACAACGGCGACGACTCATTAAAAATCTTTCCCAAGGATGATAGATAGAACCAGAGAAATTTTCCCATCGAGCCGATTTAGATTTTCTCGGTAATAAACCATTTTCATCTTGTACATAATACTCGGATTTAGCTGTACCAATAAAAGCATAATTAGCCCCACTGATAAAAGCAAATAATAATGGCACAATATCGCCTACAGCTAGGATTGCGTGATTATTACCTAATCTTTTTTGTACATTTACCCAACGACGAATAGCTTGAATTTGTTGCCAAGTTAATTTTAATAAACCTCCTTTTACATCTCGTATTAATTGGCGATTATCCATATAGACAAAACCGCCAGAAGGCATTTTTTGAACTTTACCAATTAAAGGGATTTCCAGCTTTTGATAAGCGTGACCTTCCCCAACTATCGGCAAAGCAAAAACATCAGGAGGACAAGAAAGCCTTAACAATTCTTGAATTACCCGAATAGCAATTATATCTTCTCCATGACCATTACTTAAAACTAACAATTGTAAATTAACCGATTTAGATAAATTATTCATAAGTATGAAGTAACAAGAAAAGGGAACGTTGATAAAAAAATTCCTACAGCCTAAAAATATTGGTGTTGCATAATTGCGGGATGATTTTTGAGTGTAGAGACGTTCCATGTAACTTCTCTACAAGGGTTTTGGATTTATGCAAAATCATTTTCATCCCTAACATCAGCAACGCCAAAATATTTACCAGAACATATCTAAAAGTTAATAAGATTTTCAAAATAACTGCTTAAATCATGAGATTTGACAAATTCTATACACTTGATATAAGATTAATACAACAGTAGTATTATTTACAAACTATTAAAACTTTTACTTTAATCTTACTGAGAAACAAAATCATATAGGTAACGGTCTATTCTATCAACAGCTGTAGACTGTTGATATTGTTCCCAGTATATCTAAACCTGAATTTTCCTAATTCCCAGTTGATAATGTAGAAAATTATGCGAGTTTCTTCTGCGGCAATTGTTACGTTAGCTACTTTAGCAGCTAGTAATATTACTAGACAAGCTAATGCTACACCAACTCCTCAACCGGAATCAGCAGAAAGCCAAGATGTGGTAATTGTGCCTTTTGGGTCAGAGTTACCTCAACAGGTAGTAGCACAAAATCTTCCTGAAAATGATCTGGCTGTAGAGTTTACCGCAGAATCAGCAGCAAGTGAACTGCCAGTAGTAGAGGAAGTAAAAGCACAACCAGTAGTAATTGTAAATTCTGTAACTCCTGTTGCTTCAGAGCAAAAAGATAAAAATCCTGTTATTGTGACTTTTGGGGAAAAATTACCCACACCAATTAAACCGGAAACCACTTATACATCTGTAGAATTTAGTGCACCAATAACCGAAAGTAAAAATCAAGCAATAACCAAAGAAAATTCTGGAGTACGAATTTCAGCTATTTCCGCCAATACAGATAATAATTTAGTTGTAACTGCTAGTAATGTGCAGATAGTGGGAGCAACCCCGGAACTAGAAGAGATTATTCGTCAAGTGATTAAAACTCAAACTGGTGGGGAAACAAGTCAAAACCAGTTACAAAAAGATGTAGCAGCAATTTTAGATACTGGCTTATTTAGTAGTGTGAATGTGGATAGTAGAAGTACAAATACAGGTTTTGATGTGGTCTTTTCTGTTAAACCTGTAGTAGTGCAAGCAATAGAATTATCTGAAGCAAAGGTGTTAACGTATCAGGTAGCTTTAGAGAAATTTCAAGGACAACTGGGTAAAAATATTAGTCCAGCCGGACTGCGGCAGGTAGTAAAAGACATTAATCAATGGTATGCTGACAATGGCTATACAGTTGCCAGGGTACTTTCCATTAGACCTAGCACTAACGGGATTTTGACCGTAAATGTGGCAGAAGGGTTAGTGAGAAATATTCGTTTTCGCTTTGTGGGTGAAGATAATAAAACCGTGGATAAAAACGGTAAACCTGTAGAGGGAAGGACGAAAGCCGACTTTTTACGTCAACAACTCCAGTTTAAACCAGGTCAGGTTTTCCAAGAACAGGCAGTGAGAGCAGATGTACAAAGGTTATTACAGTTAGGTTTATTTCAAAATGTGAATGTGAATTTTGAGGGAGATGCCAAAAATTTAGATTTAGTTTATGAATTAAAAGAAACCGGAGCGCGATCGGTTAATCTAGGTGGTAGTTATAATTCTGAAGATGGTTTATCAGTGATTCTTACCTATCAAGATCAAAATGTAGGTGGAGTGAATGATAGAGTTACAGCTAATTTGGGTCTAGGTAGAGAAGTTTTATTTGACACAAAATTTGTTAGTCCTTATCGAGTTAATAATCCTGACCGTTTGGGATACAGTATAAACGCTTTTCGTCGCCGGGAAACATCTTTAACTTTTGATGATCAAATTAAATTACCCAATGGTGATAAAGTGCGGGAAGGGCGAATTGGTGGGGGTTTTAGCTTACAACAACAGATAGATAAATGGGATGCGTCTGTTGGGTTGAACTATACTAGAACCACGATACGCGATCGCCAGGGAAATATTGCCACAGTAGACGAGAACAATAACCCCCTGTCTTGGAGTGGTAGCGGAGTAGATGACCTAACCACAGTTTCCTTTAAAGCTAGTAGAGATGGCCGGGATAATCCGATTAAACCTACACAAGGGGATTTTCTCAGCTTCAGCACAGAACAATCTGTACCCATTGGCCAGGGTCAAATCTCGATGAATCGCCTCCGGGCTAATTATAGCCAGTATTTACCAGTAAAATTCTTTGACACCCCACAACCTCAAGTCTTGGCATTTAATTTCCAAGCTGGTACAGTAATCGGAGACTTACCACCCTATGAGGCTTTTAACTTAGGCGGTACTAACTCAGTGCGTGGTTATGATAACGGGGATGTTGGCAGTGGTCGCAGTTATGTGTTAGCCTCTGCTGAATACCGTTTTCCCCTCTTTCCCATTGCTGGCGGTGTATTGTTCGCTGATTTCGCTTCAGATTTAGGTTCTGGTGATACAGTATTAGGAGATCCGGCAGGTGCACGTGATAAACCCGGAAATGGCTTTGGTTATGGTGCAGGAGTCCGCGTTGACTCTCCTTTAGGTTTAATCAGGGCTGATTATGGTTTTAATGACCAAGGTGATAGTAGATTTCATTTTGGCTTTGGTCAACGTTTCTAGAAGGGTGTAGAGTGCGGGAAAAAGTTTGTCACTTAGGCAAAAACTTAAATCTGGTGGAAAAGAACCCTGAAACAGCAGAATTGTGGAAAAATTAGGCTGTTTTTAACCAAATTATAAACCCAACACCCGACACCCTTTCTCGTGGTAAGCTTAAACTTTGTTTGGCAAATCTGGAAAAGACTCATCTGCTCACTCAAGAAACAAAACTCTCTATGTTAGCAGGAACAACTTTGCAAAGTGGTAAATATACCATCCTTCAGGAAATAGGACGTGGTGGCTTTGGTATAACTTTCAAAGCCATACATCACTATTTGGGACAGGAAGTGGTAATGAAAACAATTAACGAAAAATTACGCCAACATCCTGATTTTTCCAAATTTGAGGTTCAATTTCAAGATGAAGCAAGAAGATTAGCTACTTGTGTCCATCCTCATATTGTTCGGGTGAGTGATTTCTTCGTAGAAGATCGACTACCTTACATGGTGATGGAATACATTCCTGGAGAAACTTTAGGTGAAGCGTTTGTTTTACCAGGAATACCCATTCCAGAAGCCACAGCAGTACATTATATCCGGCAAATTGGCGCAGCTTTACAGGTAGTACACAGTAATGGCTTACTGCATCGGGATATTAAACCGGATAACATTATTTTACGCCAAAATAGTCAAGAAGTAGTATTAATTGATTTTGGCATTGCACGAGAATTTAACAACGGAGTGAAACAAACACATACAGGTTTAGTCAGTGAAGGTTATGCACCGATTGAACAGTATTTAACTCAAGCACCCCGCACTCCGGCAACAGATGTTTATGGGTTAGCGGCTACTTTGTATGCACTACTAACAGCCCAAGTTCCCATACCAGCATTATTGCGCGATCGCCAACCAATGCCATCCCCCCGTGAACTACAACCCCATCTGAGTGCAACTGTTAACCAAGCTGTAATGCGAGGAATGGCCGTAGAATCTCGTTTTCGTCCCACCACAGTAGCAGAATGGTTAGAACTTCTCCCAAGTGGCGGGTTAGATATGACACCTCATATTTTACCTACTCACGCAGTACCAACTATTGATATATCCAGTCAAGCAACAGATATTAACCTCAAAAAAGTTGCATCTAGTCCTAATTTTGCCCCCTCAACCTTTAAAAAAGCTGTAAAACTCGTAAAAACAGGAAAATTATCTAAAGTTTTTATTGGTATTTGCGTTGCTGCTGTAGCCGGGACTACGGGTTTTAGTGTAATCAGAATGTTACCCAAATCTCAACCACAAGTAACTTCCCCTCAACCCTTGTTTGAAAACCCTTCCCAACAAGCAACAGACAATACATCTACCCCAAATAAAACCAAATTATCCACTAGTCCAGACACAGAAAAATCTATTCCCAAAGAATCAGCCACATTATCATCTACATCTAGAAAACGTAGATACTCTCAACCCTCTTCCCCAGAAGTTAATTCAACTAATAGCAATTCTGAACCCGAAAAAACCACTTCTAAAAATTCTCAAGACAACTCTAGAACAACTCAAACCCCCCGAACAGCAGCATCTTCATCAACTCCAGCTGTTACCCCCACTCCTTCCTTATTGGAAAGACTACGCGCAGCTAAATCTTCTCGTCCTGATCCTACTCCCACACCTGAATCAGAAAACTCTCCACCTGTTGTCAATATCAAAAAAGAACCTAACTCACCCCCACCAGTAACACCAAATAATGCTGTGGTGATTCCATCTACCCTGCCAGCAGCAGAACCCAAAGGACAAAATTCTGGTGCAGTAGTTGTGCCTACACAAGAAACCCGTCAAAATTCAGCTAATGAAACTCAGGAAACAGATAAACAGATGGAAAAACCACAGGATGATAGTAATTAATTTACTCTCGAATAATTATTTCCCCGCTTCTAGTAATCTCTAGGGGATTATTGGGAAAATCCTGATTATTTAAGTTGCGAAGTAATGAGATTGTGCGGAAATATTGATCAATCTGGGGAATACCCTGCTTCGTTAAATGCACAGGAATGACTCTACTGGATAAAAATTGCCCATTTTGATCCAGCTTAACTTCCAAAATCATAGAATATGCTGTTTGAGCTTTTGTTGATAAGGTGCGATATCCAAGGAAATTACCTAAAGAATAGGCAATAATTTTACCATTATAAAGCTCAATTGCTCTTGGTACATGGGGACCATGTCCTACTACTAGGTCTGCACCGGCATCTATCATAGTACGCGCAAATTTTATAGGATTACCACGATTTTCACCGTAGAAATATTCAGTTTTATCTCTAACGTGTAAAGCACTTGTTCCTTCTGCACCCATCTGTGTAGAAATAATCACTACATCAGCATTATTTTTTGCTTCTGCAACTAATGCTTTACCCTTGGACAAATCATGTACAGAATTATACCATTGATAAGTGGTAAAGCCAATCATGGCTACTTTTACACCATTAGTTTCCAGATAAAGAATTTGTCCTTTATGTCCCAGAGTTTGAATCCCTACTGCTTCTAAATTGTTGACAGTATCCTGAAAACCCACTAATCCAAAGTCTCTCGCGTGGTTATTCGCTATATGCATAACATTAAAACCCACATCAGCAAATAGTTTTGCATAACTAGGGGGAGAACGAAAAGCAAATACCTGTCCGCGAGTAATGTCTTTACTGCTATGAGGATGATTAGTTAAACTACTTTCAAAGTTTCCTAAAACTATATCCGCTTGTTGCAAATAGCCTCTGACTTCTGGGGGTATCAATTGATTAGGATTTTTTGGCAATCTATAATCAGGGAAATTTGTACCAGGGATAACATCACCAACCGCTTTAATGGTAACTGTTTTTACCTCTTCAACACCATTTTGATCTAAATTGGGTTTTGTTTGTTTGTTAGCAACTAATTTGTTAAATCTGGGTTGATTAATTTTGTTACTAACTGTTTTGATTGGTTCTTTACTTAAACCAGACTTTATGCTTTTATTACCAATTCTTTTATCAGAAATTTCTTGATTCTTTAAATTGGAGTTAGTTAAATTCTTAGTAGCTGCATCCGATTCTTGAAATTGACCGAAACGAGCAAGAATTCCTACACTCAAACTAAGGAAAAAACAAGAACACAGGAAACCTAGTGACCATCCTAATGGCCGTTTACGCTTAGTCATCTCATATACCTCACACCTTGGGAATAGTTTAACTTAAGAATCCCGTGTTAGGTGTATATATTTTGGTTTCTTTTAAGAATTTTCACAGGAATATTGCTTAGGTAAAATTATTGTTAAGTAATATTTAATTAGAAACAAATTTTTTGATACTCTTACTAAATTTATTTTAGAGTGGAATGTTAAGTAGTCGTGCAAAATTAATTTCCTACGTAAAGCAAGGGAACAGGGAACAGGGAACAGGGAACAGGGAAATAAGTTGTGTAATTAATTCTGCCTAATTACTTATACCGTTTTACTTTAATCATGATACAAATACACGGGAAAGGGTTTAGCACTGCTAAACCCCTACAAAAGTTGATATGTATCAGCATTTTCGTGAATTGGTATTATATTCAATTCTGTGGCCAAATGTATTGAAAAACTAACCAGATATCAAATCAACTATTCGATAGATAAGAAAACAGGTCATCTTGTTCCGTTGGCTAGAAGTTATATAGCATATAGCTTTTTAGAATTTGTATCTAAGAAAAGATATGCGGTAATAGCTGTTTAATTGAATCTGAGTTTTAGCTAGGAACAGGAGAAATAATTATGACCATGACAGGACTTGATATCTTTGATGCAACTGTACAGAAAACAATTCCTTGGGTAAATGAATTAGCCAAAGAATTAGGTTGGGAAAACAAACATCAAGTATTTCAAGGGTTAAGAGCAACTTTACACGCATTGCGCGATCGCTTAACAGTTGAAGAAGCTGCTCACTTAGGCGCACAGTTACCAATATTACTGGGTGGATTTTACTACGAAAACTGGCGACCAGGCGGAAAACCTCATAAAGAAAGAACTAAAGAGGAATTTTTGCAACATATCCGTGATTATTTCCGTAACAGTGACCCCAATATTGATGCAGAAGGAGTAGTGCGTGCGGTATTTAAAATCATCTCTCATCGCATTTCTTCGGGAGAGGTTGAAGATGTAATTAATATGATGCCACCAAGTTTACGAGAACTTTGGCCAGAAACAATACCTACTTAAAATACTGAACGGAGAGGGGGAGATTCGAACTCCCGTTGACGTTACCGCCAAAACGCATTTCGAGTGCGCCGCATTCAACCGCTCTGCCACCTCTCCAAATTTAGCTGATATGCCTATCCTAGCACAACTTATTCCAGATTGTAGCATCTAAATCGCTCAAGCGATGAAAAAACGCCCAATTTTCCTTGGGGACACTACACCAACGGTGATCTCATTTTAGGTAAAATCAACGGATAAAATATTTGTTAGATTCTAAATATTCATACTTTATACATAAGTTTGTCACACCAATGTCAATTTTAAGTGTGATACTAAAAATGGCTACAGACCTATTTTATCTGGTTGATTTTCAGGCGGGTTTTCCTGCCTTTTATTTTTGCTCAGAAAAAATCTTAAAAAGTTGAAGCTTTATTTTCTGTAGTTTGGATAAAAGCTGTAAAATCTCCTTCATGCGTCCATTGTACAGCACCATCCTCGCTAATCAGAAAGAGTTTTGTTTGTTCTTGGTTAATAGCCGATAGAATATTATTATCAACCTTACCAGGTGCAACAATAGCTACTTTCGGTTTTAGTTTAGAAACTAAGTGCTGCAAGGATTCCGGTCTACACCAAAGCACTTGAATATTAGATAAATCTGTGTTTTTTACTAATTCTGAAATCTCTTGAGATTGGACATTACCCACTAATAACCAATTTTGATCAAAAATTTGTAGTTTTAAAATAGGTAATTGAGCATTAACAAATTGTGCTTTAACTGCATCTGTTTCTATAGTTTGTCCTAAAATTATCGCTTGATAACTTCCTTGATGCGTTTGTAAAGCTTGGTTAATAGCTCTAGTTTCTTGGGGATTTTCTGCTGTTTGTGGTGAATATTCATAAAAACTTTTAATTGGTAAACTTTGTAATATTTCTAACCAAGCATCATTTTGATTAGGCGAAAACTTACTAGCGATCGCACTATCAATTGTATTTACACCTTGCTGTTGTAAAAATGGTAAAATTGTAAAGCGTCCTGTTCCTTCATTACCGCTATTAATTAAAGTAATAGTACCTCTATTTTGCACTACTATAACTGGTTCTGCTCCTGCGGCTAATACAGTAATTCTCAAGAGATTATTGGCAGTTTGCCAAGCTGGAACTAATACTAAAGCTACAGTTAAAAGTAAACTGAGCCACCAGCGTTTTTGCCACCAATTTACTAACCAAGTTAAAATAATTAAACTATAAATTATTAACATTTGCCAGATAGAAATAGCACCAACAGCCACAGAACTTCCAGGTAAGTTAGATGTAAATTCTACTAATTGAATTAACCAATATGTAGGATAATATAAAAAGCTGGATAAATAACTGCCTAAATCTGGTAAAATCAAACTAGCTAAAGCAGTCGCCATACTACCCAGACTAATTATTGAAACTAATGGCGTAGTAATAATATTTAAAGGTAAACAGTAAGTTGAAACTACACTAAAAGATGCTAAAATTATTGGTAAAGTCCAAATGGTCGCTGCTAAAGGTACAGAAATTGACTCAGAAATTACAGGAAGCAACCAATCTAAACGTCGACTAATTGCTGATGCTGTAGTAATTAATCCTAATGTTGCTAAAAAACTGAGTTGAAAGCCTAAATCCCAAATCCATAGGGGATTAAATACTAAGAGTAATGTGGCAGCCAATAAGAGAGAACCCAACTGTTTCACTTTCCTCTCCATAGCTAAAGCAATTAAAGCTGCAAAACCCATAATTACAGCTCGTAAAACCGACGGTTGCAACCCAGTTAAACATAAAAATAAAATTAAACTCAAACCACCAAAAGTAATTTGTATTCCTTTCTTAAAATTTTTAGTTAAACGTAGCACGATCCCCAAAATGAGAGAAGTTTGAAACCCAGAAGCCGCTAAAGTATGAGCTAAACCCACTTTAACGAAAACGTCACGGATATCATAAGGTAAATCAACAGCTTTCCCCCCTAAAACCATTGCACTAACTAAAGGACCTTCAGGAATGCCTAACAACCGGATTTGCGATCGCACAATTCTTTCCCTAACTTGCCACCATCCCCAAGGTTTTTTCTGATCAAAAGTCTTGACTTGCTTTCCCAGCAAACCTGCAAATATACCATCCTGCTGTAAATACTTCTGAAAATCAAACCCACCAGGATTTAATGCAGCTTTAGGCTTATACAAATTGCCAGTTACAGCTATTTGTTGACCAGGATACAAACCAGTAGCTTGCAATATTGGCACTGTCACATACAATTTACCCGTTACACCCTTCATTACCGTAGCTGGACTTTGATCATTTTTTACTTCATCCACTTGTTTCGCTTCTAATACAAATTGTCCTCTTTGAGAACGAGTTAAGCGGGGACTACTCAAAACTTTACCCCGCACCATTACCAACTGTTCTCTATTGCTATTGCTTTCTGTGGCTACAAACCCACTAATATCATCTTTCCCAGGTTGTGGCACTCGCAAATAAAAATATCCACTTGCTAATAAACCAACTAATCCAGCAACCAGCCATGTCTTAGAACAGGGAAAACTCTGACTAATATTAGCTACTACCTGATTTTTAGCTAGTAACTTTTCCTTAATCTGAAAATGTTTTCGCCTCAGAGGGTAGTGTCTACGCAAAACTGCCGCCAAAATTCCTAGTATTAAGACCCACAACCCACCCCCAGGAATTGCCGTTAACAACAACCCCAAAATATAGCTAAGACAAATAATTACACCATTAACCTGGTTCATCACTCTATTACCAAAGCACCCCAATAGTTTTTATCTATACATGCTAAATTCACACAGTTGAATTTTATCAAAGAAAGCTGTAATACCCCATCCTGAAAACGAGAATATCAGCCATCCTGAACTGATTGAAATATTTAGGAGTGCTTTGATAATCAAAATCCTACAGGGAAAGACCGAGTTTAAAACCTAATAGAGTATGAAAAACTAGAATCCCCAAGGCGGTAGTCCCTATATAGGCGTGTACTGCACGTAATGTAGCTTTATCTCCAAAAAATCCACTCAATGAAATTGCACTGTTAATCAGTAATAGTATCAAAACAACTGAACCAGTCCAAAAATGTGCACTTTCAAACAGTGGTTTACGTTGCATCACCAACGACAAAACCCCACCAGTATAACCACCAGCCAAAAACAAAAACATCCAAGGTGCTAACAAGCGATGAGCATTGCGGCTTTGAATAGCAGCATCTTTATCCGCCAATAATTTTCCGCGCCAACCTGCAATTGCTACAAACGTACCCATCACGAAAATCACAATTGCCATCATCGCCGGATGTCCCCAATGTACAATCACATCTGGTATACCCAAAAAACGAAACCAAGCAGCGATCGGTTCTAATACTTCACTAAAGTTAACCATACTGGTTTTTTACTGTCCCCATTTTACAACAATATTTTTATCATATATTGTAGTATTACAAATATTCTTTACTTTATAAATGTTGAAATAACCGTATTTTTATAGAAAAATAACATTATATCCTCAGCTTCTAAATATATTCTTTACCAAGTAAATGAGCTAAGACTTTTGTCAAGTGGGCATTATGCCCACCACATTATTTCAATCCAAGTTTAATCTTGAAGTGACTAAACAGTAGCTTTACTCAACAAAGGAAAACCAAGCTGTTCCCGTTGTTCTACATACAACTGTGCCACCCGTCTCGCCAAATGACGAATCCTAGCAATATATCTAGTTCTTTCCGTCACAGAAATTACACCCCGTGCATCCAGCAAATTGAAAGTATGTGAACACTTCAACACAAAGTCCAGAGCAGGTAAAACTAGACCATGCTCTGATAACTGGGTTGCTTCTTGCTCGTATAAACTAAACAGAGTCAGAAGCATCTCTGGATTGGATGCCTCGAAATTATAAGTACACTGTTCAATCTCTCCCTGAAGAAAGACATCACCATAACTAATATTGTTCGTCCACATAATCTTAGTCATCGCCTCCACACCCTGCAAGTACATAGCTAGGCGTTCCAGTCCATAAGTAATCTCAATAGACACCGGACGACAATCAATTCCTCCGCACTGTTGGAAATAAGTAAATTGAGTAATTTCCATCCCATCTAACCACACCTCCCAACCGGTACCCCATGCCCCAACAGTAGCATCCTCCCAATTATCCTCCACAAAGCGAATATCATGATCTTCAGGGCAAATGCCCAAAGCTCTCAAAGAATCAAGATAAATTTCCTGAATATTATCCGGCGAAGGCTTAATCAGAACTTGATACTGATAATAGTGTTGAAACCGATTAGGATTTTCCCCATAGCGTCCATCTGTAGGACGGCGGCAAGGCTCTACATAAGCCACAGCCCAAGGTTCTGGACCCAAAGCCCTCAAAAAAGTATGTGGGTTTTTAGTTCCAGCACCTTTCTCTATATCATAAGGCTGGGCAATCAAACACCCGCGTTGACCGCCAGGTCTCTCAGCAAGAGACTCGCCCCAAAACTGATGCAATATCGCTATTACCGACTGAAAATTCACGCTTCACTCATCCTTCATCTGCACAATGCTTAAACCATTCTTGCTCAAACCCAGCATTGTGAGCAGATTTCACGCCCCAAAAAATCGCCCAAAAATTTTTTGAAAAAAGAGTTGACAAACAAAAGTAGACTCGCTACTATAAAAAAGTGCCTGAAGAGAGAGCGCGAGAGAGCGGACTCGGAAGCGCACCGAACCTTGAAAATATTATAGTTTGAAAGCC
>DATGXB010000070.1:0-12070 GCA_035299225.1 Nostocaceae cyanobacterium
CCTTCTCTAAAGTCTCCATCCTTAGAGCAATAAGCTCTATTTTGTTTAGGAGTACCTCTTGCGACTTCGTAATGACACCGAGGTGAGATGAGATCGCGAAGTTGACGGATATAAGCGCGCTTTCGAAGTTGGAAGTACCCCCTCTGCCTCTTCCCTGCCTCCTGCTAACCAACTCACCAACCAACCACTTATACCAACAGCTAAACCCAGTTGAGTAATATCTATCCCGACTACAAAAACAGCCCGGAATAACAAAGATAACAAAGCATAAATAATTACCGCAAAAAATAAATTCCCCTGCCAGCCTTGGGTTTCTGTATTTGTATTTTGCTTTGTATTTTGCTCGGAATTAACAGGAGTTTGGCTAATATAGCCATTTTTATAAAAAGTAATAAGAGTTGTTCCAATTGTTGCTAAATAAATAGCAATTACGGGAAAACCCGGAATATTCCAACCCCAATGTAAAAAACTCAAACCCAAAATATTGATTAAAGGTAACTTACCGCTAGGAAAATTAGGGATAATTTGGCGATTCTGGCATAAGAAAATAGTTACACTGCTGAGAACAAGAGATGCGATCGCCACCATAACCCAATTTATCGGATTTCCCCACAAATTAAAACCATCCATCGCCCAAAAATTCACCGGCACCAGCAGCAAAGTCACCGTTAGTAAAGTTTGTGCCGTTAAACGTAAGTTACTTTGCTTCCCAGACCAAACCGTAAAACCGCCAAAACACAGAGTATAGGCCAACAACACCCCATACTGTCCCGCAGCTGGAAACCTCTCCCACTGACTAGCAGCCAACACCCCAGAGGACAGCACCACCAAAAACACACCCAAAAACAGCAACCACCTAACGCTTAACTCCTCCCCCAAAGACTGCAATATTGAAGTAACGAAATTTGGTTGAGTTACCTTTGGTGTAACAGGTATTTTCGGTTCAACAGGTAAATAAGCAATTAAACCTTTTTCCGCTACACGAGGTGCAACCTTTACCTGTGGCTGAGGTTCAACCAATGGCTGTACCACCAACTTACAAACAAGATACTCTCTACATATCTGCCTAACTTGAGCATCCGAGATCAAACCCAATTCTAACCACAAATCTAACCCCTCCAACAAATGCGGATGGTTAGCTGGTAGCCTCACCTCAAACCTAAGTGGAGGACGATCCATTTGTGATGACATAAACTGTAGGGAAATTAAAAGTTTAACTAGATTTTATCTCTATTTTCTCTGTTCCACCGATATTGGCAAGATATTTTTCCGAACAATATTGTATAAACGTTGCTGAAAATGTTTCTACATATTTTTTGTAAAGGCTTTCCCGGGGAAAGCCTTTGTGTTTTCATTCATGCTTTAAGCTGTGGCTAACAAATTATACCCTAGTTGTATACTAGAGAAATTTTCATCAATAATTCGTTGCAACAGTTCCGCAGGTTCAGAATCAGTCAATATGTATTTTTTACTGCACTCAGCAGGCAAGCTAGAAACATAATTTTGGAGAATTGGTAGCAAAGGTGAACCAATTTGACTTAAGTATTCTTTGTCATTCAAGCATAAAACCATTGGTACACTGCTATTTTCGCGCCGAGAATAGTTAGGCTTATAAATTCTATAGCCTAATTTTTGGTAGAAATTCACTAAATGTCTTTCACAGCTTCTGAAATCAAACAAGGTTTCCTTTTCTAATAATTTCAAATAGCCAACCTTAAATATTTCTGATGCGAGTTTATTGGTTGGATAATTTTGGTCAATTAAAAAGTGAGAAGTATGAGAGACAAAAATCGGAAAGTATGGATAAAATTCTTGTCGAGAATAGAGGTCATCAAACCGAAAGTTACTATTTTTTCGGCAATTGATTCTTAATGTACCTATCACTTTCTGCTGAAGATCATCGGTAGCATATATCAAAATCGTATTTTTGTTATCCAACAAGTCTGTTAGAGTTTGGTTGTCATGATTGGCATTTTCTAACAAGTGCTTTTGTTGTGTGTAGTTCTGGTATCTGAAACGATAAACTGCTTCTTTTTCAGCTAGAGATGTAGCAAATCTAATAGTGTAGCTTTGATCAAAATAATTAATTGTTCTCGTACGGCTGTCCATTTCTTTGTTCCTGTATACTGCTAAATTTATTCAACTGATAAGTTATACGTGATCCTGTTGCTACGGCGATCGCTCTATTTAGAAAATCTATGCGATCAATATTCCAGCGTACACACAAACACACTCTAGCCTGATAATGACAGTAGGAGAGTTTTTTCTCCTTCTAATATTATCATCAGTGGAAATTAGCTATTTTACGTGATTTTGAAACATTTCTTTTTGTAAATTAAGATTAACTTAAACTAATTTACATACTCATGAATATTAAGTTAAGTAAACAAACCTCTACTAGAGGCAAAATAACTTTATACAATGCCTCTAGTTAAGTTAAGAAAACGATTCTATATAGGTTAAGGTATAGTTAAATTGAGTCAATTTCGGATGTTACGGATTTTTGCTGTTGGTAAAGTTTTTTAAACAGGCTTTGCTGTTTTTGATGATCAACAATTGGTGCTACATAGCCGACGGCTTGACGCTCTAAAGGAGTAATTTTACCAGTAACTAAATATTCCGTATCCACAGAACGCAATTCTTCTACCCATTGGCGGATATATTCACCTTCAGGATCAAATTTTTGTGCTTGACTAGCTGGATTAAAAATCCGTAAAGGTTTGGGATCCATTCCACTAGAAGCACTCCACTGCCAACCACCATTGTTAGCTGATAAATCACCATCAATCAAGTTTTGCATAAAATATTTTTCTCCCCATTGAGGATTAATAATCAAATCTTTGGTGAGAAAACTAGCGACAATCATTCGACAACGATTGTGCATCCAACCTGTTTGATTTAACTGACGCATGGCAGCATCAACTATCGGATAGCCAGTTTTTCCTTCACACCATGCCTGAAAATATCTTTCATTATTCTGCCAAGGGAAATTTTTAAATGTGTCTCTGTATGCACCATCAGCCAATTCTGGGAAATGATACATCGCGTGTTGATAAAATTCCCGCCAAGCTAATTCTTGCTGCCAAGTGCGAATACTAGCTTGAACTTCGTCGCTATTACTATTTTCTAATGCGGTAATTGTCGCTTGCCAAACTGTGCGAATGCCAATTACACCAAATTTTAAAGCTGCACTCAGTTGAGATGTGCCATCAACACCAGGATAATTTCGCTGTTCTTGATACTCATTAATGGCATGATTCACAAATTCCTCTAACCGTTCCTGTGCTGCTGTTTCTCCTGGGGAAAGAATCAATTCACCATCCCAAACAAATCCTAAATCTTTGGCAGAAGGGAAAGGAATTATCCCTATTTGTTGTGCGATTTCTAATTCTGCTTTAGTTAAACCCTCTAATTTAGATGGTGTTTCTACTGGGTTGGCTTTGGGTTTACTAATCCAATTTTTCCAAAAGGGTGTATATACAGTATAAGGAGTTTTACTACCGCTATAAATCTGATCGGGTGAATGCAGTAATTGATCCCAATGTTGATCTAGGAACTGAATGCCTTTTGCTTGCAGATGATTGATCACGGTGCGATCGCGTAAATTTGCATAAGGTTCTACATCCCAATTCCAAAACACCGCTTTAGCTGATAACGCTTGTGCTAAATTTGGAATCCTCTCTACCGGATCACCTTGTAAAATTAATAGCTGACTTCCTAATCGGGTATATTGCTCTGCTAATTGTTGCAAACAACCCAACATATAAGTTACCCTAGCCGGTGCGACATCATCTCGTTGTAAAATATGGGGATCTAAACAAAATACCCCCACCACCTTTTTACCCTGCTGCCATGCCGCATATAATCCGCTATTATCCCCAATCCGTAAATCCCGACGATGCCAAAACAAAATTAAATCAGACATTGGAAGAATAAATGTAGTTCGCTCGTACTATAATAAGCTCTCAGGGTATCTTTTAGCATTACCCCACCGAAAAAATTAACCCCTTGGGTAAACCCTAGTTTATCGGTCGGAATAGTGGCTTTTTGTTCCCAACTCAATTATACTTTGGTTAACGGATCATTATCACTTTGTTATGGCTACTCTACTACTTGATGACAGTACAATTGAAAGCGATTTAACTGAGATAGTTGCAGAATTAGCACCTTTAGGAATCCAGTTAAAACATTATGACCCAGGAACATCGCTGCTTTTTCCAGATTTACTGGATCAAGAAATTGTTACCGAATCAGAAAAGCGATATATTATCGAAGTGCATGAAAGTGTATTTGAATTTCTCAAACAAGAAAATAATTATCTCTGGTGTGACTTTTTGAGTGTGCATCCTGGTTCACCTAATTTACAAACCCTCATAGCCACATATCAAAATTATCATACCCACACCGCACCCGAAGCCATCTACCTCTTAGCAGGAGAAATAATTTATGGTTTTGTGCGTCCTGATGGTAGTCAAATTCAATTATTAATTCAAGCACAAGATTATCTACATATTCCCGCAGGTCTAGAACATTGGTCTAGTCCAGCCGCATCCTTACATTTTAAAGTCATTCGCTATTTTACCACTGTAGAAGGTTGGATGCCAAAATATACCGGAACAAAGCTTAATGATTCTTTGAATAAATCTTAATTACAGGGTTGGATTTTAGCTACTTTCTACTCAGAGGTTTATCAAAAAACTTGCATCTACCAACTATTTGTAATATAATTTTTCAGAAATAAATATAAATTTTCGTTTTTGTCTGTTTTGGTTTTCATCAAATCAGGAATTTATGCTTTTGATTTACGAGTAAAACACATTTTCTCAGGTTGATGCAATGCCACTTAAAACACAATTTCAGATTGTTGAAAGTCCTACAAAAATTGTAGAACCCGTGACAAAATTTGGTGGTCAACCAGTCTGGATTTCTCAACCCTCTTGGCCACTTTCTCCCGAAACAGATGAACAAATGTTGTTTCTTGGACAAATTTCTTTGCATGAAGAATTATTTCCCAATAATAACGGTACAATAGTTTATCTATTCATTAGTGGGGATGTGGAGATACTTTATAAAGAAGCTACAGCAGCAGTAATTCAAACTTCAGAAAGTGTGTATACAAGCGGTGACGATATAGAGTTTTTATCTGAAGCTACTGGATCTACTATCTATGAATTAGACGAAAATCGTCAGCCAGTTTACAAAGAGTATAGAGTAATATTAAACCCTGTAGAAAATGAAGATCCGATTCTGCTTAAAGAACGATACAAACGGAATGATTTGGATCTTGATACAGGATACCAATTTTCTAGACCTGAACTAGCAGGAAATAAAATAGGTGGTCAACCTTTGTATATTGAAGGTTTAACTACTCCACCTGGAATATTCAAATCTCAAGAATGGTTACTACTTTTACAACTAGCTCCCACTCAAGGATATTGGAATAATTTGCAACCAAATTTCTATCCTTATTCTATGGAATTAGGAGAGTTTGGTATTCTCACAGTTTTTATTTCTCAAGATTATAAACAGGTTGATTGGTATATTCAGCAACCTTAAAAAAGATTCTATCTAATTTATTGATAACGTAAGTTACCAGTTAGAGAAAATGTCTGAATCAGGATGTCCAGGATTTAAGGATTTACAGGATAAGAACAGGAATTTCATCACTAATTAACCATCACTAATTACCCATTACCAGTCTTAACTAGATAACCGGCAAATTGGGTTTGATATACAGCAGGGAACAGGGAACAGGGAACAGGGAACAGGGTTGAAAGTCTCTTTGTATAAGAGTTTGTTCCAAAAATTTGTACCTCATTTACCTGAAACGGGCTGTATGTTACTTTAATTTTATAATTTAGATAGTTGTTGGATGCTATTCTTAAACTGGTGCTGGATATTGCGGTTTGCTAAATTTACAGCTTTTTGAAGTATCTAGCGACTGGGAACAGCCCGAAACCCAACTTTTCATAGGTATAACGTGCTGGGGCATGACCGGGATCACCTCCGGTTTCAACCATTGCAATGGTCATTCCCGCAACTTTCATCTGATCAAGAGCAAATTCTATCAAAGCGGTGCCAATGCCCCGACGTTGGTAATTAGGATCAACGGCAATCATGTAGATTTCTCCTAAACGAGATTGGGAGTTGAGTTTCACAGCGACAAAGCCGACAATTGAACTAGAGTCATTCGCTACCCAGACTTTTGTATCTGTTGCAGTACAGACTTCTTCAACGGACTGAAGCTGGTTAACACGCCAATCAACAGGGTAAAATTCCTGATACACGTCAACGTCCATTGCTTTCTGAATTGAATCAAATACTGGAGCCCATGCCCGCAGAGAAAGACTTTTAACGGCATCTAGTTGACTGCTTTCGTATGGTTTAATTTGCATTTTGGTATGAACTCCATGAAAAATTTATGCTACATAAATATTACAATTTTTCGGGGTGTAGCGATGGCGAAACGCCCGCTTTATAGCGATCGCAAAGCACCCACCGTAGGCGATGGCGAAACGCCCAGCGTAGCTGATCGCTAAAATCAAAAAGATGTGATTATGGCTTCTAGATTTTTTCCTTGGTTAACTAGTTGTTCAGAGATACCATGAAAAGTCAGGTTTGGTAATCCTTGATCTACAGATAATTTTTGTAATTTGCTTTGTTCTCTTTGTGCTGCCAATTTGATATGTTTCATCATTACAGGTTCGTCATTATTAGCGGCTAAAAAAGCAGCAGTCAAAGCAATATTGCGAATGTTACCTCCGGCTAAAGGTAACTCTCCTAGTTTCTCAAAGTCTAATTCTTGGGTTGGTGTTTGGGGTGGGAAAATACGCTGCCAAATCATGGTACGATATTCGGCATTGGGAAAGGGAAACTCGACAATAAAGCGAATGCGTCGTAAAAAGGCAGTATCCAAGGCGTTTTTTAAGTTGGTTGTCAAAATAGCTAAACCTTGATATGCTTCCATGCGTTGGAGTAAATAGCTTACTTCTAAATTGGCGTGTCGATCATGACTGTCTTTGACTTCCGAACGTTTACCAAATAGGGCATCAGCTTCATCAAATAGTAATATTACTCCTCCTGATTCGGCGGCGTTAAATATGCGTGATAGGTTTTTTTCTGTTTCGCCAATATATTTACTAACTACTGCACTCAGGTCAATGCGGTAAAGATCCAAGTTAAATTGTCGGGCGAGTATTTCTGCGGCCATGGTTTTGCCTGTACCGCTATCACCGTAAAATAGGGCAGTGATACCTAAACCCCGATTGCTTTTTTCAGCAAAGCCCCAATCTTGATAAACTTTAGGGCGATGTTGTAACTGAGAAGCGATGTCTGCTATAACTTGGCGTTGATTTTCCGGTAAAACTAAATCATCCCAGTTGGCGGTTGTATCTATGCGTTGGGCTAAGTTGTCTAGCTGTTGACGGGTTTGAGTGCGGCAAAAATCCCAAAGTAGGGAAGGGGATGCTGGATTTTTGGCTTGTTGACAGGCGGCTTGAATTGTGGTGTAGTTGAGGTTGAATTGAGATGCAAGTTTAGTAATTTCTCCGTTCAAGATCGCCTTTTCTCCTAAATGAGTTTGCCAAATTGCTGTTTGTTCTTCAAAACTCAGGGGAGGAACATCAAAATTAATTATATTTCCTTGGGGAATTTGTAACCTTTCCCTAGTGCTGATAATTAAAGGTGTATGGAGATTTTCGATAAAGAGGGAAATAGCGACTTTCTTTTGGGGATCATCTGTGGAGTTGTCACAAACTAGGAATAACAGGCGATCGCTCAATATGGCTTCTCGTTCCCATCTTTGGGTTAGTTGATAGATTTCATGGGGATTTGTGGGTAGTGCGGTAGTGGAAATGATGCCTAAATTGTAGTTGAGGCGATCGCACACATTAGAAAAAATCTGAAATTTACTAGAATAATCATCACCACAAAGTTGTAAGTGTGGTAGTTTACCTGGAGATTGTGACCAAGTGGCAATTAATTGATCTGCAATAACTTTTTGGGAAGGTGGAAGACTAATAGTATTATTTTCTAAATCTGGAAAACTAGCTATTCCGAATAATTGCTGATCAACAGCAGCCACCCCTAACAAATAACAGAGAATGCGCTGATCAATTCTCATTGTAGCTTGAGTAAGAGAAAAACCAGGAACAAACTCAATCATTTTCCATTGTTGTAGAGGGTTTTGGGGAGAGAGAACAAACCAATTAGCACCAGGAAAAGCAGCCAAAGCTAAACTAAGAGTAGGATAACTTTGATGAGGATTGCCAGCAGCTTGGGCACATAAATTTGCAAAATTGGGGTCAATTTCTCTGCCCACACATAACAAAAGTATATCCCGTTCCAAGTTTTGGAGATGAAATTTACTACTTAATTGCCCCAAAGCCCAAGATTGAGAAGTAGATTCAGCAAGATTACTTGGTGATTTTCCTTCAATATAACATTCTAATAAGTGTCTAATGCGTTCTATTTCTGATTGGAGAATTTGCCAGTTGCTTTGATACCAGTTAGAAATATCCGTCATAGTCAAATATTCAGTATATTTTTACAATTGTATTTTCTGAGTTTAGTATGTGTAGGGTGGGCATTTTTCGGTAAAACATTGAGTAGAAGCAGAAAATTTGCGGAAATGCCACCTCAGTATTTTTCAAAAATCAAACAGGAATCCTATAGAATTTTAAGTTTGTTTAAATAGACCCATTAATTTAAATATATAGTACAAAATATACAAAGATAGTAAGAATAAATCCTAAAGTAGCATAAGGACAGAAAAATGTCTAAACAGGGTGTAAAGGTAAATGCGCCAAAATGGCAACCCACAACCCAAGCAACAAGTAAAGGAAATTTTACAGCTATACCATTTCCAGAAATTGAGCAGCAGCAGAAATCAGCAAGTTATGGTGAAAAAACAGCCCAAAGGTCAAGCCGTTTAGGAGGAATGATTGAAAATATTAATCGTGGGTTGTCTAGTTCCATAGCTGGTGCGAGTAATGTAGGCATAGATGGAGTACAAGCCAAACTGACTATCGGTAAAGTAGGGGATAAATACGAACAAGAAGCGGACAGAGTAGCAGCAGAAGTTGTGCAAAAAATGAATGCCTCACCCCCAAGAAAGCCGTCTATCCCTATGGTGATGAGGAAAAATCAAATCAATGAAATCAAAGCAGGCAATTTACCAGAAGTGCAAGCAGATTTTGAAACTCAATTAAATCAAGCTAGAGGTGGAGGAACACCATTAGATGCAGCCTTTCGCGCCAAGATAGAACCAGCGATAGGGGCAGATTTTAGTGGAGTGCGGGTACATACAGACTCAAAAGCGGATCAAATGAGTCAAGGGATACAGGCAAAGGCATTTACCACAGGGCAGGATGTATTTTTTCGTCAGGGGGCATATCAGCCAGGGAGTCGAGGGGGGCAGGAGTTGATAGCCCATGAGTTAACCCATGTTGTACAGCAGAATGGTGGGGGAGGGATAAATTCAAATTCGCAGAAAATCTATCAAGTAGCTCACAAACCCCAAAATCAAGAAAAAAACTTAATCCAATGTCAATTGGATGAAAATTTTGATCATGGTGGAGAACCACTTGCTAATGACACACAACAATGCCACGCCTTTGCCCAAAAAGTGAGTGATTATGTTGATCAAGCATATAATGAATTAATTAGTGGAAATGTGACAGGATGGACTGGGGCAAAAATATCTACATTTATAAATTTAGTTTTCAGAAATTCCTCAGTCGCTCACACACATGCTGCCAATGCTATTGAGGAGCGAGTTTATGCCTTGATGTCGAACCCAATGGAAGAGTTATTATGGACACCGCAGTATACAGAAGGAATGGGAGGGGTATCAAAACCGGATATTGTGATTCATTTATCTGGTGAAGGTGAGGAAGTCAGAGAAGCGTTAGTTGACATTACATCAGACAGGGGGCATATACTGAGAAAAGGCGGTGGTTGGACAACTAGCACAAGGTATGTTTATGTGGCAGAAGCATATTTTGAGTCCATAAGGAAAAATCACATACCCGTCATAAAAGAAGGGCTCAACCAGAAAGGGATTAGCATTGAGGAGGCTACAAGACTAAAGAAAATGGCGGAAGATGAAAGGCAGAGAAAATTAGAGGAGAAACAAGAGAAACAAAGGGAAATAAGAAAAATATACAATGAATTTAATAGTTTTACGGACTTTGCCAATAATTATTATAAGTTTAGCTCAATACCGTTAAATCAACGCCAAACAGTAGCGACAAAATTTCTGAAAAAGTATGGAATTAAAGTGAAGGGAATGAAGACGTATAAAGGTAAGAAAAAAATGAGTGAAGAGACAAAGAAAAAGCAGATCCAGAAAGCAAGAAAGGCTCGAATGACCAAGGAGAAAAAAAGTGTTGCTGAACTGTTAGGAAGTATTTCTTGGAAGAGTGCCAGTATAGAAGAAAGAAACGTGTTAGAGGAGAATGAAACGACGGACATAGAAAGCACAAGAATGGAAGAGGAAGAAAAAGGATAATAAAGGGCTTGTAGGGTAAGCATTGCACTGTAAAATTGAATAAATCCAAACCCCACCCACACCCGCATTAACTCAGTATCACCACATTTTTTCATTGAATTATCAGCTTCCAAGTTTAAATTAATCAAATTTAGAGCTATTTCATTCTTATCTATTCCGTCGCTAAATAAATTTTGCGGCTAATAAAAAAAGTCGTCATCAAGACGACTGAAGAAAGTTTGATATTCCGTTAAAAATGTATTGCTGGGCGGGTTATATCAAGGATGAAATAGCCCTAATCTCTAAATTTGAGAACGCACGAATTTCTCTAATCTATCCATACCTTTTTCGATGGTTTCCATGTCGGTCGCATAGGAAAGGCGGATATTTTGATCAGCACCGAAAGCAATACCGGGAATAACTGCAACTTGATGTTTTTCTAACAAGGCGTTGCAGAAATCCAAGGATTTTAGACCAGTTTTGCTGATGTCTGGGAACAGATAAAAAGCGCCATCTGGTTTGGGACAAGTTAAACCAGGAATAGCGTTAAGTCTTTCTAACATTACCTTCCGCCGTTGTGTGAAAGCTTGTAGCATTTCTTGAACACAATCTTGGGAACTTTCCAAAGCGGCGATCGCTCCATATTGGGCAAAGGTACAAACGTTAGATGTACTGTGTCCTTGAATGGTACTAGCAGCTTTAATAATTTCCACGGGTCCGGCTAAATAACCTAAACGCCACCCTGTCATCGAGTAGGCTTTAGCAAAACCATTACTAATCAAAGTGCGGTTAAAGATTTCTTGACTTAGAGAACCGATGCTGATATGTTCCGCACCATCATAGAGAATCTTTTCGTAAATCTCATCGGAGACAACAAAGATATCTGCATCAATTATAACTTGAGCTAAGGCTTTGATTTCCTCTGGTGTGTATACCATCCCTGTCGGGTTAGAGGGAGAGTTGAGGACAAATAGCTTAGTTTTGGGGGTGATGGCTTGTTTTAGTTGTTCCGGGGTGATTTTGTAACCATTGGCGGCGGTGGTTTCCACAATCACCGATTTTCCCCCGACTAAAGTCACCATTTCGGGATAACTTAACCAATAGGGAGCAGGTATAATTACCTCATCACCAGGGTCAATCAAAGCTACGATCAAGTTGTAGAGGGAATGCTTACCGCCGTTAGTGACAATGACATTTTCTGCTTTATAGTCCAGACCATTATCATTTTTTAGCTTGCGGGCGATCGCTTCCCTTAACTTTGGTTCACCTGCTGCGGGTCCGTACTTGGTCTTACCTTCCTGCAAAGCTTTTTCTGCTGCGGCTTTAATATGCGCTGGGGTGTCGAAATCGGGTTCACCCGCGCTAAAACTACAAACGTCTATTCCCTCCGCCTTCATCGCCTTGGCTTTAGCGGCGATCGCTAAGGTCAATGAGGGTGTTACCTGACTTACTCTTGCTGCCAGCTTCATTCTTTTTTAGTTTTGGGCGAATCTCTAACCTATTCAAGAATATCGCGGAATGGGGGTAGAGGGGAGAAATAAAAGGCAGGGGGCAGGGGGGCAGAGGGGCAGGGGGGCAGGG